>NZ_DAIQNN010000008.1:0-78798 GCF_036788415.1 Rubrimonas sp.
ACCTGAACTACATCGCGCTCGACGGCGAGATCGGCTGCATGGTCAACGGTGCGGGGCTGGCCATGGCGACGATGGACATCATCAAGCTCTACGGGTCGAGCCCGGCCAATTTCCTCGACGTGGGCGGCGGCGCGACCAAGGAGAAGGTGACGGAGGCCTTCAAGATCATCACCGCCGATCCGAAGGTGAAGGGCATCCTCGTCAACATCTTCGGCGGCATCATGCGCTGCGACGTGATCGCCGAGGGCGTGAACGCCGCGGTGAAGGAAGTCGGTCTGCAGGTGCCGCTGGTCGTGCGCCTCGAAGGCACGAATGTCGAACTCGGCAAGAAGATCCTCAACGAGAGCGGGCTGGCCGTGCTGGCGGCCGACAATCTGGCCGATGCGGCCGAGAAAATCGTCAAAGCCGTGAAGGAAGCCGTGTGATGGCCGTTCTCGTCAACGAAAACACCAAGGTGATCTGCCAGGGCCTGACCGGGGCGCAGGGCACTTTCCACACCGAGCAGGCGATCGCCTATGGCACGAAGATGGTCGGCGGCGTGACCCCTGGAAAGGGCGGCTCGACCCATATCGGCCTGCCGGTCTTCGATACGGTCGCTGACGCGAAGAAGGCCACCGGCTGTCACGCCACGGCGATCTACGTCCCGCCCCCCTTCGCCGCCGACGCGATTCTCGAGGCGATCGACGCCGAGCTCGACCTGATCGTGTGCATCACCGAGGGCATCCCGGTGCTTGACATGATGAAGGTGAAGCGCGCGCTGAGCGGATCGAGCTCGATCCTGATCGGGCCGAACTGCCCCGGCGTGATCACGCCCGACGCGTGCAAGATCGGCATCATGCCGGGCCACATCCACCGGCGCGGCAAGGTGGGGGTGATCTCGCGCTCGGGCACGCTGACCTATGAGGCGGTGAAGCAGACGACCGATGCGGGGCTCGGCCAGTCGACCTGCATCGGCATCGGCGGCGACCCGATCAAGGGGACCGAGCACATCGACGCGCTGGGCTGGCTGCTGGCCGATCCGGAGACCGAGTCGATCATCATGATCGGCGAGATCGGCGGCGACGCTGAGGAGCAGGCGGCGGAGTTCATCGCCTCGGAGCGCAAGGCGGGCCGCGGCAAGCCGGTGGCCGGCTTCATCGCCGGCCGCACGGCCCCTCCGGGCCGGCGCATGGGCCATGCGGGCGCGATCATCTCCGGCGGCAAGGGCGGCGCCGAGGACAAGATCGAGGCGATGCGCTCGGCGGGGATCGTCGTCGCGGAAAGCCCGGCGGGGCTCGGCGAGGCGTTGCTGAAGGCGATGGCGGGCTGAGCGGCGGGGGCGGGGAATGGGCTTCGTCGACGCCGTCCGCACCTGCTTCGCCAAGTATGTCACCTTTTCGGGCCGCGCACGGCGGCCCGAATTCTGGTGGTTCGTCCTGTTCACAGTTCTCGCCGCGGTCGTGGCGGCGCTGCTCGACATGGCGCTCGGATTCGGCGCCGGCGACAGCGGTCCGGTCAGTCTGATCGTCTCGCTCGCGCTGACCTTGCCGGGGATCGCGGCCGCCTGGCGGCGGCTGCACGATGTCGGGCGCCCGGGGTGGTTCGCGCTCGCGCCGAACGTGGCGGGCGCGGCGACGGGGGTCCTCGTGTTCGCGATGGCGGCCTCGATCGACCCGCAGACGGGGGCGCCGCCGCTCGTCTTCCAGACGCTAGCCGCGCTGGGGGGGCTTGCGACGCTGGGGTTGTTCGTCCTGCTCGTCGTCTGGCTGGCCTCGAAGTCGCAGCCCGGCGAGAACAGGTTCGGCCCGGAGCCTGCGGCGTGACCGCGCGGCAGCGGCGATTTCACGCCTCGACATTTTCCGCCGACGCCGCGAAGCGATAACCGGAAGTCCAGCGAAGATTTCACACCGCGCGGGCCGCGCGCGGATCAGCAGCACAGGGAGCGCGGGCGGCGATAACCGCCCCGGGGCGACGATGACCGATCAGAGCCGCAACAAGGCCTTCCACGACACCTCGTTCCTGCAGGGCGGCAACGCGCTCTATGTCGAGCGCATGCAGGCCCGCTACGCCGCCAACCCCAATTCGGTGGATGCGAGCTGGCGGGCCTTTTTCGACGCTCTCGGCGACGAGAACGCCGCGATCCGCGAGGAGGCGCAGGGCGCGCCCTGGGCGCGCGCCGACTGGCCGCCGCAGCAGACGGGCGACTTGCTGGCGGCGCTCGACGGGCAGTGGCCCGAAGCGCCGGTCGCGCAGAAGGCCGCCGAGGCGATCCGGGCGAAGGCCGCCGAGGGCGGCGTGCAGATCACCGAGGCGCAGGTTCGCGCCGCGGCGATCGACTCGATCCGCGCGATCATGTTCATCCGCAGCTTCCGCTCGCGCGGGCATCTCGGCGCCGATCTCGACCCGCTGAAGCTGACCCCGCCCGAGCCGCACCCCGAATTCGACCCGCGCTTCTTCGGCTTCTCCGAGGCCGATCTCGACCGGCCGATCTACATCGACAACGTGCTGGGCCTCGAGACCGCCACGATGCGCGAGATTCACGCGCTGCTGAAGCGGACCTATCAGGGCACATTCGCGCTGCAGTTCATGCATCTGCAGGACCCCGAGCCGAAATCCTGGCTGCAGAGCCGCATCGAGGGCTACGGCAAGGAGATCAGCTTCACCCAGATTGGCCGCCGCGCGATCCTCAACAAGCTGATCGAGGCCGAGGGCTTCGAGAAGTTCCTGCATGTGAAATACAGCGGCACCAAGCGCTTCGGGCTCGACGGCGGCGAGGCGCTGATCCCCGCGCTCGAGCAGATCATCAAGCGCGGCGGCGCGCTCGGGGCGCATGAGATCGTCTTCGGAATGCCGCATCGCGGGCGACTCTCGGTGCTCGCCACGGTGATGCAGAAGCCCTATCGCGCGATCTTCAACGAGTTCCAGGGCGGCAGCTTCAAGCCGGAGCATGTGGACGGCTCGGGCGACGTGAAATACCACCTCGGCGCGTCGTCGGACCGCGAGTTCGACGGCAACAAGGTGCACATCTCGCTGACCGCCAACCCCTCGCATCTGGAAGCGGTGAACCCCGTGGTGCTGGGCAAGGTGCGCGCCAAGCAGGAGCAGGCGGGGCGCGACCGCGCTGCGGTGATCCCCGTGCTGCTGCACGGCGACGCGGCCTTCGCAGGCCAGGGCGTGGTGGCCGAGTGCTTCGGCCTGTCGGGGCTGCGCGGCCACAAGACGGGCGGCACGATCCATGTCGTGGTGAACAACCAGATCGGCTTCACCACCGCGCCGCATTTCTCGCGCTCTTCGCCCTATCCGACCGACATCTCCAAGATCGTGGACGCGCCGATCTTCCATGTGAACGGCGACGACCCCGAGGCGGTGGTGCACGCCGCCAAGGTCGCCACCGAGTTCCGCCAGAAGTTCCAGCGCGACGTGGTCATCGACATCTTCTGCTATCGCCGCTTCGGTCACAACGAAGGCGACGAGCCGATGTTCACGCAGCCGCTGATGTATAAGGCGATCAAGAAGCAGAAGACGACGCTGCAACTCTATGCGGAGCGGCTGGTCGAGGACGGGCTGCTGTCGATGGCGGAGGTCGCCGAGGAGCGCACGCGCTTTCAGGAGTTGATGAACGCCGAGTTCGAGGCGGGCAAGGAGTATCGTCCGAACAAGGCCGACTGGCTCGACGGGCGCTGGTCGCATCTCGCGACCGCCGAGGGCGATTATCAGCCCGGCCAGACAGGCGCGCCGCTGGAGACGCTGAAGGAGGTCGGGCGCGCGATCTCGACGGTTCCCGAGGGGTTCACGGCGCACAAGACCATCGAGCGCCTGATGCAGACCAAGCGCGAGATGATCGACAGCGGCGAAGGGCTCGACTGGGCGACGGCGGAGGCGCTCGCCTTCGGGACGCTGCTGGTCGAGGGCTATCCGGTGCGGCTGTCGGGGCAGGACTGCACGCGCGGCACGTTCAGCCAGCGCCATTCCGGCATCGTCGATCAGGAGACCGAGGAGCGGCTCTATCCGCTCAACCACATCCGCGACGGGCAGGCGCATTTCGAGGTCATCGACTCGATGCTCTCCGAATACGCCGTGCTCGGATACGAATACGGCTATTCGCTGTCGGAACCGAACGCGCTGACCATGTGGGAGGCGCAGTTCGGCGACTTCGCCAACGGCGCGCAGATCATGATCGACCAGTTCATCTGCTCGGGCGAGCGGAAGTGGCTGCGAATGTCGGGGCTCGTGCTGTTGCTGCCGCACGGCTTCGAAGGGCAGGGGCCGGAGCACAGCTCGGCCCGGCTTGAGCGATTCCTCCAGCTGTCCGCGGAGGACAACTGGATCGTCGCCAACTGCACCACGCCGGCCAACTACTTCCACATCCTGCGCCGCCAGCTGCACCGCAGCTTCCGCAAGCCGCTGATCCTGATGACGCCGAAATCGCTGCTGCGCCACAAGCGCTGCGTCAGCAAGCTGTCGGAACTGGCGGAAGGCACGATGTTCCACCGCGTGCTCTGGGACGACGCGGAGACGGGGACGTCGAGCACCGTCCTGAAGCCCGACGCCGAGATCAAGCGGGTCGTGATCTGCTCGGGCAAGGTGTATTTCGACCTGCTGGACGCGCGCGAGGCGCAGGGGATCGACGACGTCTATCTGCTGCGGCTCGAACAGTTCTACCCGTTCCCGGCGATGGCGCTGACCAAGGAGCTCAGCCGCTTCAAGCAGGCCGAGATCGTCTGGTGCCAGGAGGAGCCCAAGAACCAGGGCGGCTGGACTTTCGTCGAGCCCAATCTGGAATGGGTGCTCGGTCGGATCGGGGCGGAGCATGGACGTCCGCGCTATGCGGGCCGCCCGGCCTCGGCCTCGCCGGCGACGGGGCTTGCGGCGAAACACAGGCAGGAACAGAACGATCTCGTCGCGCAGGCGCTGGCCGGCTGACGCGACGCGCAGGGGAGCAGGAAGATGTCGATTGAAGTGCGGGTCCCGACGCTGGGCGAGTCGGTCACCGAGGCCACGGTTGCGACCTGGTTCAAGAAGCCCGGCGAGTCGGTCGCCGCCGACGAGATGCTGTGCGAGCTCGAAACCGACAAGGTGACGGTGGAAGTGCCGGCGCCCGCCGCCGGCACGCTCGGCGCGCTGGTCGCCGGGGAAGGCGACACGGTGGGGGTGAACGCGCTGCTCGCCACGATCGAGGCCGGCGAGGGCGCCGCGCCTGCGCCGAAAGCCGAGGCGAAGCCCGAAGCCGCGAAGGCCGAAGCGCCCAAACCCGCGCCTGCGCCGGAAAAGCCCGCCCGCGCCGATGTCGAGGACGCGCCGTCGGCCAAGAAGGCGATGGCCGAGGCGGGGCTTGCGCGCGAGCAGGTCTCGGGCACGGGCCGAGACGGGCGGGTGATGAAGGAGGACGTGCTGAAGGCCGTTTCCGAAATCGGGACCCCCGCCGAGGCCCCCGCAGCCCCGGTCGCCCGCGCGCCGGTCGCGGTCGAGGACGCGGCGCGCGAGAAGCGCGTGCGCATGACCCGCCTGCGCCAGACCATCGCGCGCCGTCTGAAGGACGCGCAGAACACCGCCGCCATGCTGACCACCTATAACGAGGTGGACATGACCGGCGTGATGGGCCTGCGCAACGAATACAAGGACCTGTTCGAGAAGAAGCACAAGGTGAAGCTCGGCTTCATGGGCTTCTTCGTGAAGGCCTGCACCCATGCGCTGAAGGAGATCCCGGCGGTGAACGCCGAGATCGACGGGACCGACATCGTCTACAAGCACTACTGCCATGTGGGCGTCGCGGTCGGCACGCCGAACGGGCTGGTGGTGCCGGTGATCCGCGACGCCGACGCCATGGGCTTCGCCGCGATCGAGAAGACCATCGCCGACTTCGGCCTGCGCGCCCGCGACGGCAAGCTGACCATGGACGAGATGCAGGGCGGCACCTTCACCATCTCGAATGGCGGCGTCTACGGCTCGCTGATGTCCTCGCCGATCCTGAACCCCCCGCAGTCCGGCATTCTGGGGATGCACAAGATCCAGGACCGGCCGATGGTCGTCGGCGGCCAGATCGTGGCGCGCCCGATGATGTATCTGGCGCTGAGCTACGACCACCGCATCGTGGACGGCAAGGAGGCGGTGACTTTCCTCGTGCGCGTGAAGGAGAGCCTCGAAGACCCGCGCCGGCTGCTGATGGACCTCTGAATGGGCTTTGAACTCACCGTTCTCGGCCTCTCGGCGCTGCTCAGCGTCGCGCAGCTGATCGCGCTCGCCGTCGCCGCCAACCTCCAGCTCGGCTCCGACTATCTGGCGGGGCCGCGCGACGAGGAGCGGCCAATCGCGGGCGTCGCCGGGCGGCTGCGGCGGGCCTTCAACAACCAGATGGAGGGGCTCGTCCTCTATGGAGTTGCGGCGCTGCTCGTGGTGGAGAGCGGGTCCGTCTCGGGCTTCACCCATATCTGCGCCGCCGCTTATCTGGGCGCGCGCATCCTCTACGTGCCCGCCTACGCTTATGGCTGGAACCCCGGCCGCTCGCTGATCTGGGGCGTGGGCTTTCTGGCGACTGTGGCGATGCTGGTCGCCGCGCTGATCTGACCAAACGGAGACCGAGATGGCCGAATACGACGTGATCTTCATCGGCGGCGGCCCCGGCGGCTATGTCGGCGCGATCCGGGCGGCGCAGCTGGGCCTCAAGACCGCCTGCGTCGAAGGGCGCGGCGCGCTCGGGGGCACCTGCCTGAATGTCGGCTGCATCCCGTCCAAGGCGCTGCTGCACGCGTCGGAACTGGTGCATGAGGCGGAGGGCAATTTCGCCGAGATGGGGATCGTGGCGAAGTCGGTCTCGGTCGATCTGGCGAAGATGCACGCCTACAAGGGCGGGGTGATCAATTCGAACGTCACGGGCATCGAGTTTCTCTTCAAGAAGAACAAGGTGGACTGGCTCAAAGGCTGGGGCCGGATCGCCGGGCCTGGCGAGGTGGTCGTGCAGGGCGAGACCGAGGGCGCGCACAAGGCGAAGGCAATCGTGATCGCGACGGGCTCGGAGCCGGCCAGCCTGCCCGGCGTCGAAGTGGACGAGGAACGCGTCGTCACCTCCACCGGTGCGCTCGACCTCGCGAAAGTCCCGAAGAAGCTGGTCGTGATCGGCGCCGGCGTGATCGGGCTGGAGCTCGGCTCGGTGTGGAAGCGGCTCGGCGCCGAGGTGACCGTGGTCGAGTATCTCGACCAGATCACGCCGGGAATGGACCTCGAGATCTGCAAGAAGTTCCAGCAGATCCTGAAGAAGCAGGGTCTCGACTTCGTGATGGGCGCCGCCGTCCAGTCGGTGGAGAAGCTCAAGACCAAGCTCAAGGTGCATTACAAGCTGCGCAAGGACGACAGCGCGCATGAGATCGACGCCGACGTGGTGCTGGTGGCGACGGGGCGGCGGCCCTTCACGGCGGGGCTGGGGCTCGAGGGGGCGGGCGTCGCGCTCGACGAGAAGGGGCGGGTCAAGACCGACGCGCACTGGCGGACCAATATGGACGGCGTCTACGCCATTGGCGACGTGATCGCGGGGCCGATGCTCGCCCACAAGGCCGAGGACGAGGGTTACGCCGTCGCCGAAGTGATCGCGGGCAAGCACGGCCATGTGAATTATGGGGTGATCCCGGGCGTGATCTACACGAGCCCGGAAGTCGCCACGGTCGGGTTGACCGAAGAACAGCTCAAGGAGCAGGGGCGCAAATACAAGGTCGGCAAGTTCCCCTTCATGGCGAACGGTCGCGCCAAGGCGCATTTCGCGACTGAAGGCTTTGCGAAAGTGCTCGCGGATGCGGAGACCGACCGGGTGCTCGGCGTGCATGTCATCGGCCCGATGGCGGGCGACCTGATCCACGAATACTGCGTCGCGATGGAGTTCGGCGCCTCGGCCGAGGACGTGGCCCGCACTTGCCACGCGCACCCGACCTTCTCGGAGGCGATGCGCGAGGCGGCGCTAGCCTGCGGCGACGGGGCGATCCACGCGTGACCCGCGAAACTTGATGCGCGAGCCGGACCTCGCGAGCACGGACCTCAATTGAGTTTCCGATTGGCTCGCGGGGGAAGGGTCGCCTCCGCAGCTTCGGGGTCGCCATTGCGATCCTGCCGGCGCCAGCGTCCCCGTGGCGGTCCCGAGATCCGTCTCGGTTGGCTCGCCAATGGCGCTGCGCGCGCCCTTCGCCGCCGCGTCCGAGGCCGAAGCTGCGCCGATTCTCGAAATCGCCGTGGCCTCGCCTCCGCGCGCGGGCTGCACACCGTACTCGCAACGCAAAACGGGCGCCCGGCATTCCGGGCGCCCGTAGGAAACACGGCCAGCCTCGCGACGTCTCGTCGCGAAGAATGTGACGGTCAGCGCTTGGAGAACTGGAAGCTCCGCCGCGCCTTGCGCTTGCCGTACTTCTTGCGCTCGACGACGCGGGGGTCGCGCGTGAGGAAGCCCGCGGCCTTGAGCGCGGGGCGCAGCTCGGGGTCCCAAAGCGTCAGCGCCTTGGAGATGCCGTGCTTGACCGCGCCGGCCTGGCCCGAGAGCCCGCCGCCCTTCACCGTGCACATCACGTCGAACTGGCCGTCGACATTGGCCACCTTGAAGGCCTGGCCGATCACCATCTGCAAAACGGGACGCGCGAAATAGGCGCTCATCGGCTTGCCGTTGACCGTCACGGCGCCCTTGCCGGGCTTCACCCAGACGCGGGCGACCGCGTCCTTGCGCTTGCCGGTGGCGTAGGAGCGGTTGAGCGCGTCGCGCACCGGGGTCCGGGGAGCGGCGACCGCTTCGGCCTCGGGCAGGCCGGCGGCGTCCTTCAGGTCGTCGAGAGTCTTGATCTGGTCGGCCATGCTCAGGCGCTCCGGGTGTTCTTGGGGTTCATGGCGCGCACGTCGAGGGTCTCTGGCTGCTGCGCCTCGTGCGGATGGGCGCCGCCGGCGTAGATCCGCAGATGGGTGAGCTGCTGGCGGGTGAGGGGGCCGCCGGGCATCATCCGCTGCACCGCCTTCATCAGAACGCGCTCGGGGAACTTGCCTTCGAGCAGCTTGCCCGCGGTGACCGACTTGATGCCGCCCGGATAGCCGGTATGGCGGTAGTAGATCTTGTCCGCGCGCTTGGCGCCGGTGAGCTGGACCTTCTCGGCGTTCACGACGATCACGTTGTCGCCCATGTCCATGTGCGGCGTGAAGGTCGCCTTGTGCTTGCCGCGAAGCCGCATGGCGATGATCGAGGCGAGCCGACCGAGAACGACGCCCTCGGCGTCGATGACGACCCACTTCTTCTCGATCTCGCCGGCCTTGATGCTGAAGGTTTTCATGACCACGCCATTCCTGCGCGACAAGCGCGCCCATCCATCCCGCTGGCGGCCCGAAAACCGCCGGTCGCGCGGCTTCTACACGGCTGGGCGGGCGCGTCAAGAGCGCGAAGGGTCGAAAAACCCCTGTCGCGCCAGACTCCTGCGAAAGAGGTGCTGGAATACCCCAAATTCTCCGCCATCGGCGCGGTGCGTTTGCGCCTTGATTTCGCCGTGGAGCCGTCGCATCAGGTTGGCCCATTCCTCGTTGGAGTTTCCGCGATGCCCCGTCCGCTCGCCGCCCGCGCCCTGCTCGTCATCTGCATGGGTCTGTCCGTCGCCGCCTGCCAGCGCCAGATCAGCGGCGACGTCGTGCAGGGCCGCACCATGGGCTCGGCCGTGCGGACGGAGCGGGGCGTCGTCGAGAGCGCGCGTTACGTCACGGTTCAGGAAAACGACACGCTGCAGGGCAACACAGCGGGCGGGTTGATCGGCGCGTTGGCGGGCGGCGCCGCAGGGTCGCTTATAGGCGGCGGGACGGGGCGCGCCATCGCCATCGGGGCGGGCGCCATCGCCGGCGCCGCCGTTGGCGCGCTCGGCCAGCAGCAGCTCAGCAACCAGAACGCCATCGAATATGTCGTCCGGCTGAACAACGGGCAGCTTTATTCGGTGGTTCAGGGGCTGGACAACCCGGTCGAAGTCGGCACGCCGGTCTTCATCCAGCTCGACGGGCGCGGGCGGGCGCGGCTGTTCCGCGCCTGATCGCCGCCGCTGTCGGGCGCGCCTCAGCGCAGGCCCGACAGCACTTCCGACGTGTCGTGCCCCAGCGCTTCGAGCGCCTCTTCGAGATAGTCGGGCAGCAGCGGCTCGCCGAGCAGATATTTCGACGTCTTGCCGACGCGCGCGCTGCGGGCCTGGGCCACCAGTTCCTCGAAATCCGAGGCGTCGCCGTCGCCGCGGCCCAGCCAGAACAGCGCCACCAGCTCGGCCTGTTCGGTGTCCGTCAGGTCCTCGATCCAGCTGATCAGCTCGTCCTCGGTCGCGTCGTCGTCGCGGTCCTGCAACACGCCCATCGGATCTGAATCGTCGCCGACGCCGTCGGCGGAGTCCTCCTCCTTCACTTCGAATTCGCGCGCCTTGACGATGATCCAGCCGACCGTGTCGAGCGGTATGGTGAGCATCTGTTCCCTCCTTGTCCCGGCCCTTCCGGCTCGCTCTTGTGTTCGGCCAATTCGCCGCCGCGCATCAGGCGGCAAGATGTAGCGGCGCCGCTGTGGTCATGCTGGCGCGCGAGAACCCCAAGCCGCCTTGACCCCGCGCAATTTCGCCGCTCTGGCGCCGATCCCGCGCGCGCGGTAAGCAGCGGCGCATGACCACGCCCGACCTTGAGCCGCTCGCAGCCCTCGAAGCCGCCTATGAGCGCGGCCTCGCCGCCGAGCGCGCCGGCGACCGCGAGACCGCCGCCGCGGCGTTCCGCGAGGTGTTGAGTCTCGACCCCGAGGATCGCGGCGGGGCCTCGGTGCGGCTCGCCTCGCTCGGCTGCGGCCCCGCGCCCGACCGCGCGCCGCCGGCCTATGTCGCGACGCTGTTCGATCAGAACGCCGAGCTGTTCGACCTGATGCTGGTCGAGCGGCTCGGCTATCACGCGCCCTTGCAGCTGCGCGAGATGCTGGAGGCGCGCGGGCGGACCAGGCTCGGCCGGCTGCTCGATCTGGGCTGCGGCACCGGGCTCGCCGGCGAGTCGCTCGAAGACATGGCCGAGCATCTCACGGGGGTCGATCTCTCCGAGGGCATGATAGCGGTGGCGCATGAGAAGGAGGTCTATCACGACCTCTATGTCGGCGACGCGGAGGGGTTTCTGGAGGGCGCGGAGGGCGAGCGCTGGGACGCGATCGTGGCGACCGACGTGCTGCCCTATCTCGGGGAGGTCGCGCCGCTCTTCGCGCTGGCGGGGCGGCGTCTCAACCCCGGCGGGCTGTTCGCCTTCTCGACCGAATCCGCGCCCGAAGCGGCGTTCGGGGATCGAGGCTGGGTCGTCGGCCCGCATCAGCGCTTCGCCCATGCGCCCGGGCCGTTGCAGGCGGCGCTCGAAGCGGCGGGCTTCGGCGGGGTTGAAATGCTCCCCATCGTCGTTCGACATGAGCAAGGCGCGCCGGTTCCCGGGCTGATGGTGCTCGCCGACCGCATCTGAGCGCTCAGCGCTGCTCATCCTCGGCGTCGTCTTCGTGAAGGATGCGTTCGGCGGCGCCGTCGAGGTCCTCGTACTGCCCGCTGCGCAGGCTCCACAGGAACGCCGCAAGCCCGAGCCCGCCCAGAAACAGCGCGATGGGGATGAGGAACAGCAGCCCGGTCATGCGGGCTGCTCCGGCGCAGTCTGGCCGGCGAGGCGCGCCTCCGCGGCGGCGCGGCGGGCGGCGGGCGAGGCGCCGGCCTGCAAGCGCAGCGCATTCGCCACGACGACGATGGAGCTGCTCGACATGGCGATGGCGGCGACCAGCGGGCTGGCGTGCCCCGTCACTGCGATGGGGATGGCGACGCAGTTGTAGCAGGCGGCGATCGCGAAGTTCTGCAGGATCACCGCGCGGGTCCGGCGGGCGAGGCGTCGCGCCTCCGCCACGGCGCGCAGATCGGCCCCGAAGAACACCATGTCCGCCGCCGCCCGCCCGATGTCGGCGGCGCTCGCCGGCGCCATCGAGACCGACGCCGCCGCCAGCGCAGGCGCGTCGTTGACGCCGTCGCCCACCATCAGCGCGCGCCCGCCGCTCTCGGCGATGGCGGCGACATGGGCGATCTTGTCCTGCGGCGAGGCGCTGGCGCGCCAGCGCTCCACGCCGAGCCTCCGCGCGAGCGCGGCGACCGGGCCGGGCCGGTCGCCCGACAGGATTTCGACGCCGAGGCCGTCCTCGGCCAGAGCGCGGATCGTCTCCGCCGCGCCTGGGCGGGGGCGCTCGTCGAACAGGAAGGCGACCGGGTCCGCGTCGCCGACCTTAAGCCAGACGGCGCTCGCCCCCGCCTCGGCGTCGTCTCGCGCGCCGACGAAGGCGGCCCGCCCGAGCTTCGCGGGAACGCCATCCACCAGCCCCTCGACGCCGAAGCCGGGTCGCTCCGCGACATCCGTCGCTGCGGCGTCGAAGCCGCGCCCATGCGCCCAGTCGGCCAGCGCCGCCGAGAGCGGATGCCGGCTCGCCCCGGCGAGCGCCGCGGCGGCGGCGAGCGATGCGCGCGGCGCATCGGTGGCGGGGGGGCGCATGACGGGGCGCCCGTCGGTCAGCGTGCCGGTCTTGTCGAACACCACCCGGTCCACCAGCGCCAGTCGCTCCAGCGCCGCGCCGTCCTTGAGCATCACGCCGCGGCGGAACAGCGTTCCCGCCGCGACCGCCTGCGCCATCGGCGCCGCCAGCCCGAGCGCGCACGGGCAGGTTATGATCAGAAGCGCGATGGCGATGAAGGCCGCCTCGCGCCAGTCCGCGCCAAGCCATATCCAGCCGAGAAACGTCGCCAGCGCAACCAGATGGATCACCGGCGCATAGACCGAGGCCGCGACGTCGGCCAGCCGCGCCACGCGCGACTTGCGCGATTCCGCCTCCGACATCAGCCGCTGCACTTCGCCGAGCGAGGACGCTTCGCCCACGGCGGTCGCCCGCAAGGTCAGCGCGCCCGACAGGTTCAGCGCGCCCGCCCGCGCGAGCCCGCCGGGGCCGAGCGCCTCGGGCGCGGTCTCGCCGGTGACATGGCTCATGTCGACGTCCGAGGCGCCGGCCTCCACCACGCCGTCGACAGCGATCCGCTCGCCGGCGGCGACGCTGATCCGGTCGCCGGGGGAGATTTCCTCCAGAGGCCGCCACGCGGCGCCGTCCGGCCCCAGCACCATCGCCCCGCGTGGTTGCAGCCGCGCGAGATCGGCCGCCGCCGAGCGCGCCTTGGCCCGCATCAGCCGGTCCAGGTAGCGGCCGATCAGCAGCAGAAAGAGCAGCGTGACGGCCGCGTCGAAGAACGCCTCCGGCCCGCCCCGCGCGGTTTCATAAAGCGAGATCGCCAGCGCCCCGATCACCGCGATCGAGATCGGCGCGTCCATGTTGAGCCGCCTCGCCCGCAGCCCCGCCAGCGCCGAGACGTAGAAGGGCCGCCCGGAATAGATCACCACCGGCGCGGCGATCACCGCCGAGATCCAGTGCATGAGGTCGCGCGTCGCGTCCTCGGCGCCCGCCCAGACCGACACCGAGAGCAGCATGATGTTCATCGAGGCGAAGGCGGCGACCCCGAGACGCGTCAGCAGGTCCGCCGTCTCGCGCTTCTCGGCGGCCTGCGCGGCGTCGGCGGCCTCCATCGGATGCGTCTGGAACCCCAGCCGCTCGGCCTCCGCCGCGATCGCCGCCGCGTCCGCGCGGTCGAGGTCGAACTCCACGGCGAGCCGCTTGGCGGTGAGGTTGGCGCGCGCGCTGCGCACGCCGTCGAGCTTGCGCAGACCGCGCTCGAGCGTGGCGACGCAGCCGCCGCAATGCATGCCGGGCGCGATCAGCTGGAGATAGCCGACGCCGGGCGAGACCTCCCGCACGGCGTGGCGCAATTCGCTCGCGCGCAGGCGGTCGGCGGCGCCGCCCGCGCCGGCGGCGTCGCAGGCGGCCTCGGTGGGGCAGCAGCCCATCTCAGCCGTCCCGACTGACGAAGATCGGCCGGCTCGTCGCATAGCGCGGTCCGGCGCCGTCGATCACCAGCTGAAGCGTCCACTGGCCGGGCGCGAGGTCCTGCCCCGCCTCATAGACCCCCGGCGCAGTCTCGCGCAGCGACAGGGTGCGATCCTCGCGCTGGTCGATGTTGCGCATCGCCGTCACGGTGACCGCGAGGCCGGTCAGCGGCGCGCCGTCGGCATCGGCGAGGCGGATGCGGGGCCGTGCGCCCTCGAGCTCCGCCTCCACCGCCCAGCCGCGCGCCTCCTGTTCGGCGAAGCGGGCCAGATCGCGGTTGAAGTCCTGGCTGGCGACGAAGCTGCTCTTCACCACAACGCCCCGGAAGTTGTTGACCGCGAGATAGGCCATCAGCCCGTTGACCGCGATGATCACGCCGAAGAAGCCCAGCATCACCATCAGGAACTTGCGCCCGGTGAAGGGCGCGCCGCCGGGCCGGTAGTCGGTGGAGCTGTCGCGCTTGGCCATTGGGTCTCCTCGAGGGCTCAGGGTCGGGACGGGCCGTGGAACACGCCGCCCACGCGGTCGCTCTCGCCGGCGGCGCCGTCGGCGCGCAGTTCCTCGACATGGAAGTCGAATTCGCGCCGCTCTGGGCCGGCGGGGGCGGTCACATAGACGCGGAGGCTGCGCAGCACGTCCGGTGCGACCTCGTAGGTTACGCTGTCGCCGGGGGCGGCGTCGGAGCCCGCGACGGCCATCACCCCGCCCTCCAGCCCCTCGATGCGCAGGCGGAAACTGCGCGGCTCGCCCATCATGTTGAGCGTCTTGACTTCGTAGCCGTTGCGCACCGCGCCGTCCGACAGCTGCGTGTAGAGCGGGTTGCGGTCGTGCAGCACGTTGAGGTCGAGCCGGGAGCGCGTGGTCAGCGAGGCGAGCATCGCGAAGCCCACCGTGAACCACACCGCCATGTAGATCAGCGTGCGCGGGCGCAGGATGCGCTTCCAGGCGGGCCGGGTCGGCGGCGTCCCGGCGACGGCGAGGTCGTAATCCTTGAAGGTGTTGTAGGAGACGAGGCCGCGCGGCAGCCCGACCTTGTCCATCACCGCGTCGCAGGCGTCGATGCACATGGCGCAGGTGATGCACTCGAGCTGCTGGCCGTTGCGAATGTCGATTCCCATCGGGCAGACCGCGACGCAGGCGTTGCAGTCCACGCAATCTCCGACGCGCTCGCCCAGCGCCACGGCGCGGTCGCGCCGCTTGGTGCCGTGCATCCGCGGCTCGCCGCGCCAGTCGTTGTAGGTGACGGTCAGCGAGTTCTCGTCGAGCATCGCGCCCTGGATGCGCGGCCAGGGGCACATGTAGATGCAGACCTGCTCGCGCATCAGACCTGCGAGCGAGTAGGTCGTGAAGGTGAGCACGGCGATGGTGATGTAGGCGACCGACGCGGCCTCTCCGGTGACGAGTTGCACGGCCAGCGTCGGCGCGTCCTGGAAGTAGAACACCCAGGCGCCGCCGGTCGCCACGGCGATCAGCAGCCAGATCGCGTGCTTCTTGATCCGCTTGACGAGCTTGTCCTGCGTCAGGCCCGTCTTGTGCAGCTTGATCTGGGCGTTGCGGTCGCCGTCGATGCGCCGCTCGACCCACATGAACAGATCGGTCCAGATGGTCTGCGGGCAGCCATAGCCGCACCAGGCCCGCCCGACCGACGAGGTCAGCAGGAACAGCCCGATCCCCGCCATGATCAGGAGCCCCGCGAGATAGTAGAACTCCTGCGGCCAGATCTCGATGAAGAAGAAGAAGAACCGCCGGTTCGCAAGGTCGATCAGCACCGCCTGATCGGGCATCTCGGCGCCGCGATCCCAACGGATCCACGGCGTGACATAATAGACGACAAGGGCGAGGACGAGGATGCGCCATTTCAGCGTGCGGAAGAACCCGTGGTTCTCCTTGGGAAAGATCGGCTCGCGCGCCTTGTAGAGCCGCGGCTCCTCGACCTCGACCTCGGGCGCGAGGCCCTTCGGCGTCTCCACGTTCATCCGGCGCGCTCCTGCGAAAATGCGACTCGTGATTGCGCGTTTTTTGCGGGCGCAGGGTCGCGCGCGCGTTGATCCTGATCAACGCACATACAGTGGAGTTCGGCCCGGTCGATGTCCCGGCGTCGAAGGGTCGCGGGGAGAGACCTAAGGCCCGGTCGGGACCAGCCGTGTCACGGTTCGGGGCGGGCGAGCGGGTCGAGGGCGAGCCGACCGCCGTCGACGGCGAGGATCTGGCCGGTGACGTAGCTGGCGCGGGGCGAGGCGAGGAAAAGCGCGGCCTCCGCGGCTTCCGTCGCCTCGCCGATGCGCCGCAGCGGCGTGCTCTCGGTGATCGCGCCGCGCAATTCCTTGTCGTCGCGGATCGCCGCGCGCAGGGCCGGCGTCGTGACCGCGCCGAGCGCGACGCCGTTGACCCGGATGCCTTCCGCCGCGAGCGACACCGCCATCGAGCGCGTCAGCTGGTCGAGCGCCGCGCAGGACACCGACAGCGGCAGCAGGTCCGCCACCGTGCGCCGCGCGGCGATGGAGGTCAGATTGACGATGGCGCCGGTCTGCAGACCGGGCCCGCCGGGGCTCGGGCGTTGCTCCTCCTCCTGATGCGCCTTGCGATGGGCGATCATCCGCCGGGCCACCGCCTGGCTCAGCAGCATCACGGAACGCAGATTGGCCGACAGCGCCATCTCGAGCGCCTCCTCGGTCGCGTCGAGCGCGCCGCCGCGCGTCACTGCGAGATGGGCGTTGACGAGGATGTCGACATGGCCGAGCGCGTCGGTCGCCGCGGCGACCAGATTGGCCACGCCGAGCCGCGCCATCGGGTCGCAGCACCAGCGGTGCGCGCCGGCCTGCGGGCCGCCGAGCCCTTCGGCCTCATGCGCGAGAGCCTCCTCGTCGCGGTCGGCCATCATCACCTGCGCGCCGGCTTCGACGAAGCGCTGCGCGACCGCGAGCCCAACCCCCGCCGCGGCCCCGGTGACGATCGCGGTTTTTCCCTCGAGCACGCCGCCCATGCCGGTCACTCCCTGTCGACGCGGCGCCGAGCCTAGTCGGATTCGGCGCGGCGGCGAAAGTGGGGCCGCCGACCGCCCTCAGGGTCGGCGCGCATCCGCGAAGAATTCCGCCGTGCAGGCGACGACGGCGTCGAGCAGCGCGAGGTCGGAGACCGCGCCGAGGTCGTGGCCCGCCTCCGGCGCGATCACCGTGGTCCGCCCGGCGCGCGCGGCGGCGAGCCGGGTCGCCAGCGCCGGCCCGTCGCGCGCCAGCAGGTCGTCCCGCCCGGCGACGATCAGCATCGGCGCAGTAGTCGCCGCCGCGTCGGCGCGCGGATCGGCGGCGGCGACGTCCGCGAAGAAGGCGGGGCGCAACCCGCTCGCCCCCACGATCCGTCGCTCGCCGGCCGCATGGCGCGCGGCCCCCTCCGCCAGCGTCGGCGCGCCGAGGATCCGGCCATAGGTGTCGGCGGGGTCGAGCACCGGGTTCCAGAGCGCGATCCGGTCGAACGCCGCCCCGCCCGCAGCCGCCTTCAGCGCCACAAGCCCGCCCTGGCTGTAGCCCAGCGCGCCGAGCCGCGCGCCCGCAGGGCCGAACTCCGCGGCCAGCGACTCCAGCGCATGGCCGACGTCGCGCGCCTGACCCTCGAAGGTCGTGTCCGCCCAGTCGCCGTCGCTCTCGCCCGAGCCGAGGAAATCGATCCGCAGCGTGGCGACGCCGCGTTCCGCGAAGGCCCGCGCCGTGCGTGCGAACATGCCTTCTCCGCCCGCGACGGGGATTTCGTCGCGCGCGCCGGTGTAGCCGTGAAGCAGCAGGACCGCGGCCACAGGCCGGCTGTCGCGCGGACCCGCCAGCGCGCCCGCGATCCGCCCCTGCGGCGTGCGGATGAAGATTGCCCGCTCCGGGCCCGCCGCACCGACGACCGGCGCCGGCGGACAGGCGTCGAGCCCTTCGAAGCCCGCCGCGGGCGCGGCGGGGAGGCTGGCCGCCGCGCCGATCAGCACGGCGCCCAGATCGCGAAGGCTGACCATGGCGGACCTCCCGCATCGCGTCGCCGCAGCCCGATCATCGCAAGGGCTCAGCCCTCGCGCAACTGCGCGACGGCCTCCCTGACCCAACGGCCCGGCGCATCCAGCCCCGCCGCGCCGGGGTCGAGCGCCAAAGCCGCCATCGCCGAAAGCGCCAACGCGAGAGCGGTGTGGCGCAGCGAGAGGGTTTTGGCCATGGGGATGGCGCGGCGCTCTCAGAACTGGAAGTAGATGAAGGGCGTGAGTTCGTCGGGCGCGAGATAGCCGATCAGCGCGATCCCCGCCCCGGTCACAGCGCCGAGCGCAGGCCAGGGCAGCGCCCCGAGCGCGGCGGCGGCGCGCTCGGTTGCTTGCGGCGACGTGAAATGCATCGCCAGCCCGAAGGCGGCGAGCGCGAGGACGAATGGCGTCGCAAGCTCCGCCGGCTCATCCCAGCGCGCGAAGCCTGCGAGATAGTCCCGGAGCAGCGGGAGCGACTCGCTGCGGAAAATCACGAATGTCAGCACGACCAGATGCAGGGTGCTCGCCACGCCGACCGCCCGCCGCGCCGACCCCCTCGGCGCCGCGCGCGCGTCGGTCGCCCGCTCCGCCGCCAAAAGCGCGCCATGCAGCGCGCCCCAGATCAGGAAGGTCCACGCCGCGCCGTGCCACAGGCCGCCGAGCACCATCGTGACGAGGAGATTGCGCATGGTGAACAGCCGCCAAAGTGGAACGTAGAGATAGTCGCGCAGCCAGGTCGACAGCGAGATGTGCCAGCGCCGCCAGAACTCGCGCATCGACGCGGCGCGGAACGGCTGGTCGAAATTCTTCGGCAGCGTGAACCCCAGAAGCGCCGCGAAGCCGATAGCCATGTCCGAATAGCCGCTGAAATCGCAGTAGATCTGGACGCTGTAGGCGTAGGCCGCGAGCGTCAGATCGGCGGCGCCGTAAAGGGCGGGGTCGAAGAACGCCTCGTCGACCAGATCGACGGCGAGATAATTGGCGAGGACGAGCTTCTTGAAAAGTCCAGACAGGATCACCGCCACGGCGAGACCCGCGGCGATCCGCGTCGGCCCTCGCGGCGGCGTCCAGCGGTCGCGGACCTGCGGGAGCAGGTCCGCGGCGCGCACGATGGGGCCTGCGACGAGCTGGGGTCACAGGCTGATGTAGAGCAGCACCTCATCGACGCGCCGCGACGCCGCGATCGCGCCGCGATGCACGTCCATGACATAGGAGACGCCCTGGAAGGTGAAGAAGGAAATCCCGACCGGCAGGATCAGCCCGGCATAGGGAAGCCCCCGGAAAGCCCCAGCGCCATCGCCGCGTCGTTCGCGGTCTCGACGAAGAAGTCGAAATACTTGAAGACGGCGAGAATGCCCAGATTCGCGGCGACCGCGGCCCGGGCCGGGAGCGTCTGCGCCGTGGCGAGGAGCGCGAGGACCAGAGCCGACAGGATGATCGTTCGGAAGCGGTTCGGAGTCTTCGTCGTCGGCATCCGAAATCCTCAGCATCCTTGGCCGACAGCGCAGGCCGTCGAAGTCCGAAGCGCTGGCGCCGATGACCCGCGCCGTGCGCGAGGGTTAATGCTCGAGACCGGTGATTTCATCCGAGTCGCGCGCTCTGGCGACGCCGTTCCCGCCTGAGTCCGGGGGGAGGGCGGCGAACCTCTACAGGATCAATCCGAAGCGCACCATGAGCCGTTCGCGCAGCTGGTCGCGGGTCTGGCGATAGGCGGCGAGCTTCTGCTCGCGCGTCTCGCCGAGATCGGTGGGGTCCAGGGTCGGCCAGTACTCGACTTCGACATGCGAGCCGGCGACCGCTTCCAGCGCGTGGCGCTGCGCGCCGGGCGAGAGCGCGACGATCAGGTCGAACTGGCTGAGATCGTCGCCCCACTCCCGCATCTCGGCCAGCGTGTGGGTCTTGTGGCCCGAGATGTCCACGCCGATCTCGCGGCAGACCTCCACCGCGAAGGGGTCGAGCGGCTCGAGCCCGCGCGCGCCGGCCGACTGCACGAACATCTTCGTGCCGACCAGCCGCTTGGCGATGCCTTCGGCCATCGGCGAGCGCACCGCGTTCCAGTCGCAGGAGAACAGGGCCGCCCCCGGCAGGCCGTCGGGCATGCTTTCAGCCCTTGAAATGGAGGACGCAGATCAGCGTGAACAGCCGCCGCGCCGTCTCCATGTCGGTCTCGACCTTGCCGGCGAGCCGCTCCATCAGAAGGTGCGAGCCTTCGTTGTGCAGGCCGCGTCGGCCCATGTCGATCGCCTCTATCTGCGCGGGCGGCAGCCGCTTCACCGCGTCGAAATAGCTGGCGCAGATCGCGAAATACTCCTTGATGACCTGCCGGAACGGCGACAGAGACAAAAGGAATGCGTGCGCCGGCGCGCCCGCCTCGTCTGCGATCTCGAAGGCGAGCCGGCCGTCGCGCACCGACAGCGACAGCCGATAGGGGCCGGGCGGCGGCGGCGCCTCGCCGCGCGGCGGCAGGCGGAAGCGGTTGTCCTCGAGCAGGTCGAACAGCGCGACGCGGCGCTCCTGCTCGATCTCCGGGGTGGGGGGCGGCAGGCCGCGATCGTCGAGGCTGACATGGATCAGCCGGTCGGCCCGCGCCTCGCCCGTCGTCTCGCTCATCCGCCGCCCTCCGATTGCGCAGGCGATCCTATCGGGGCGGCGCGACGGCTTCAAATCCCCTGAGCGCGCGCCGCTTTCTTGTGTTGGAGGGCGCGCCCCGCGCCCCTATAAGGCCGTCGCGCCACCGGAGAAGCCGCCATGAGCGTCGGACTGATCGCCCTGCTCGACGACGTCGCGGCCATCGCCAAGGCCGCCGCCGCAACCATCGACGACGTCGCGGCCCAGGCGGGCAGGGCCGCGGCCGCCTCGCTCGACGACATGGCCGGCCATGCCGCGAAGGCCGCGACCAAATCGGTGGGCGTGGTGATCGACGACGCCGCCGTCACGCCGCGTTACGTCACCGGCTTCTCGCCGGCGCGCGAACTGCCGATCGTCGGCAAGATCGCGCTCGGCTCGCTGAAGAACAAGCTTCTGATCCTGTTGCCGGCGGCGCTGATCCTGAGCCTCGCCGCGCCTTTCGCGGTGGTGCCGCTGCTGATGCTCGGCGCCGCGTTCCTGTGCTACGAGGGCGCCGAGAAAGTGTACGAGGTGCTGTTCCCGCACGCCGCCCACGCCCATGAGGCGAAGCTCGACGGCGCCGAGACGGCGGAGGCGCTCGAGCGGCGGACTGTCGCCGGCGCGATCCGCACCGACTTCATCCTGTCGGCGGAGATCATGGCGATCACGCTCTCGGCGGTGCCCGACGCCGGTTTCCTGACGCAGGCGCTGGTGCTGGCGGCGGTGGGGACGGGGATCACGGCGCTGGTCTACGGCGCCGTCGCGCTGATCGTGAAGGCCGACGATGTCGGCCTCGCGCTCGCCCGCAACGACGGCCACGGGCTGGCGTCGCAGGCGATCCGGGCGCTCGGGCGGGGGATCGTGCGGGCGATGCCGCATCTGCTGAACGTGCTCAAGGTGGTCGGAACGGCGGCGATGATCTGGGTCGGCGGCGGGATCATGATCCATGGGCTGGCCGTGTTCGGGCTGCCGGGGATCGAGCATGCGCTGGAGCATGCGGGCGAGGCGCTCGCCCATCTGGTCCCGCAGGCGCCGGGGCTGGCGGCCTGGAGCGTCCACGCGCTCGGCTCGGGCGTTCTGGGGCTCGCCGCGGGGCTCGCGCTGATCCCGGTCGTCGGCTGGGCGGCGCCGCTGGTCGGGCGGATCGCCGGGCTGTTTCGGCGCGGCTGAGGCGGCGCGGTCACCGGCCCAGATACGCGGCCATCTCCGCCGGAGGGTCGGCGAAAATCTCGGCGGCCGGGCGCGCGCCGCGGATCTCGCCCCCCGTTGCGGGTCCCTCGCCGGTCCGGCGCTCGGCGCAGAAGGCGACGAGGTCGGCGCGACGGGCCTCCTCGGGCTGGTGGGTGACGAGGATCACCGTGGCGCCGCGGGCGCGCAGGGTGCGGTCCACGAGGTCGAGCATCTGGGCGCGCAGGCCCGGGCCGAGGGCGGCGAAGGGCTCGTCGAGCAGCAGGACGGGCCGGTCGCGCAGCAGCGCGCGGGCAAGCGCGGCGCGCTGGCGCTGGCCGCCCGACAGCTCCGCAGGCATCCGCCGCCCGAGCCCTTCGAGGCCGGTCTCGGCGAGCGCGGCCTCGACGCGCGCGCGCTCGGCGCGGGTGGGCGACAGCGTCGGACGCAGGCCGAGCGCGACATTGGCGGCGAGGTCGAGATCGGGAAAGAGGTTGTTCTCCTGAAAGAGCAGGGTGACGGGCCTGTCGGCGGGGGCGAGGCCCGCCAGATCGCGGCCCTGCACGCGGATGGCGCCCGCTTCGACGGGCGCGAACCCGGCGATGGCGGCGAGGAGCGTCGATTTTCCCGCGCCCGACGGGCCGATCACGGCGACCAGCGCGCCCGCGGGGGCGGCGAGGTCGGCGCGCAGTGCGAAGCCGCCGGCGCGGGCGACGAGGCCCTCGACCGAGATCATGCGCGCCCTCCGATCAGCCGGTCGCAGGCCCAGAACAGCGCGAACGCCAAAGCGATCAGGATCAGACCCGCGGCATGCGCGGCGTCGATCCGCCGGCTCCCGGCGAGTTCGCTCATCAGAAGCGGCAGCGTCGGCGCGTCCGGGGCCGAGAACAGCGCGATCACGCCGAGATCGCCCGCCGCCAGCGCCGCCGCGAGCCCCGCCGCGAAGCCCAAGGGGCGGCGCAGCGCGGGCCAGTAGAGCGCGCGGAGCCGCACGAGGCCTCGCAGCCCGAGCGCGTCCGCGAGCCGCCCGCGCTCGGCCGCCGCCTGCGCGAGCGCGGGGGTCGTCAGCCGCAGGGCGAAGGGCGCGGCCATCGCGGCGTTGACCAGCGCCGTCAGCGGCAGGGCGAGCGCGACGGGGTCGGCGAAGGGCCGTAGCAGGACGAACAGCGCGATCCCCAGCACGAAAGGCGAGGCGGCGAGCGGCGACAGCCCCGCCGCCTCGACGAGCCGAGCCCTGCGGCGCGCGCCCGCGCCTTCCAGCGCCGCCGACAGCGCCGCGAGCGGCAGGGCGAACGCGAGCGCCAGCGTCGCCGAAATCGCCGCCACGATCAGGCTGCGCAGCGCCGCCTCCGCGATCCGCGCCCAGAGCGCGGCGTCGAGCGCCGCCAGCCCCGCAGCGCCGCGCAGCGCGACCGCGAGCAGCGGCGCGCCGAGAAACAGGCAGGCGGCGAGGATCGCCGCCGCGTCGCCCAGCGCGGCGGCGCGCGAGCGCCCGTCCCAGCGATCGGGGGCGGCGAAACCGCCGAAGCCCGAGGCTGCGGGGGCCGCCAGCGCCAGCGCCGCAAGCGCCGCGCCGAGGCTGATCGCCAGTTGCAGCGACGCCAGCCGGGCGGCGCGCGCGAGGTCGAACTCGAAGACCGCCGCCTGCCAGATCGCAAGCTCCAGCGTCGTGGCGCGCGGGCCGCCGCCGAGCATCAGGGCGGCGGTGAAGCTCGCGGCGCAGACGCCGAAGATCACCGCGAGCGCGCCCGGCGCGGCGCGCCGCAGCGCCGGGCCCTCCAGCAGGCGGAACAGCGTCCAGCCCTCGACGCCGAGCTGCGCCGCCGCCCGCCAGCGCTCGGGCGGGATGTCGGAATAGGCCTGCAGGATCAGCCGCGCAGCCAGCGGCAGGTTGAAGAAGACATGGGCGAGCAGCACGCCCGGCAGGCCGTAGACGTCCGGCCGCGGCAGGCCGAGCGCGGCGAGCCCGTCGCCGAGCCAGCCGTTGCGCCCCCAGACCGCGACGACGCCGAGCGCGGCGACCACAACGGGCAGCAGGAATGGGGCGCCGATCAGCCGGATCAGCGCGGCGCGCCCCGCGAAGCGCCGCCGCGCCAGCGCCCGCGCCAGCGGGATCGCCGCCAGAACCGACAGCGCCGCCGAGAGCGCGGCCTGCGTCACGGTGAACTCGACCGCCGCCCAGTCGGCCCGGCTGAACGCCGCGGCCGCCCCCTCGGCGCGCCATGCGACCACCGCGGCGGCTCCGCCGGTCAGCGAAAGGATTGCGGCGAGCGCGGCGAGCCCCGCCAGCAGAACCGGCGGGCGCAGGGCTAGCGGCTCAGCGCGTCGAGCCATTCCGCCAGCGCCTCCTCGCGCAGGGCCGTCGCCGCCTCGGGATCGGTGAGGATGCTGCGGGCCGGGCGGGGCAGGGCGGCGAAGGCGCCGGGAAGCTCGGCTCCCTCGGCGCGGGCGGGATACATCCAGTTCGTCGTCGGGATCGCCGACTGGAAATCCGGGCTCAGCATGAATCGCAGGAAGTCGCGGGCGAGCTCGGGCTGCGGCGCATTCGCGAGCGCAGCGGCCACTTCGATCTGGAGCGGGTGGCCTTCGGAGAAGAGCGCGGCGCGCTTGGTCGGGTCGTCCTCGGCGATCGCGTGATAGGCGGGCGAGGAGGTGTAGGACAGCGCCATCATCGCCTCGCCGTCGAGAAAGGCGGAATAGGCCTCCCACCAGCCGCGCGTGACGGTGACGATGCGCGGGGCGAGCGCCTCCCAGATCTCGGGCGCGCGGTCGCCATAGGTCTCCTTGATCCAGAGCAGCAGGCCGAGGCCCGGGGTGGAGGTGCGGGGGTCCTGAATGACGATGGTCACGTCCTCGGGCGCGGCGATCAGCGCCTCGAAGCTGTCCGGCGCGTCGGTCAGGCGGGTTTCGTCATAGACGAAGGCGAACCAGCCCCAGTCGAAAGGCAGGAAATGCGGATCGCTCCAGTCCACGGGCAGGTCGAGCGGCGGCGCGTCGATCCCGTGGGGGGCGGTGAGGCCCGCATCCTTCGCCGCCGCGATCAGGTTGAGGTCGAGGCCGAGCACGACGTCGGCGGGGCTGCGTTCGCCTTCGAGGCGCAGCCGGCCGAGCAGCGCGGCGCCGTCGCCGGCCGCCACGAGGTTCAGGTCGCAGCCGCATTGCGCCTCGAAGCGCGCTTCGATCACCGGGCCGGGGCCGTATTCGGAGACGAAGCTGTCATAGGCGTAAACCGTGAGGACCGGCCGCTCCTGCGCCGGCGCGGCGAGGCCGAGCAGGGCGAAAGCGACGGTCGCGGCGGAGAGGGGGGTCGGTTTCATGTGTCCTCCATCGCGACGCAGGGTCCGGCGGAGTCGGCCCCGCCAGGGCGGAGCCTTCGCGCCTTTCCTACGCCGGCATGATCCGGGTCAGGTTCAACGGGTCCGCTTGGCAGCGTCTCAGCCCTTCCGGGCGCCCCGAGGCGGCGTCGATGGTAACGCGAAGCCGGCGCGGCGCAAGCCCTTGCCGCGACGCGCCGCACGGCGCATTTGCCCGGCATGACCCCGCCGCTCGACCTCAAGGGCGTCCTGATCTTCAGGGGGCTGCTCGATCCCGCCCGGCAGCGCGAGCTCGTCGCCGCCGTGCGCGGCGCGCTGGCCGAGGCGCCGCTGATCCGCCCGGTGACGGCGTGGGGCAAGCCGATGTCGGTGCGGATGAGCTCGGCGGGGCGCGTGGGATGGGTGATCGACCGGGGCCGCTATCGCTACGCCGACCGCCACCCCGACGCCGGCCGTCAATGGCCCGCGATCCCCGAGGCGGCGCTGGCGGTCTGGCGGGAAATCGCCGACTGGCCGGACCCGCCCGATTCGATGCTGATCAACTGGTATGGCGAGGGCGCGCGGATGGGGCTGCATCGCGACGCGGACGAAGGGCGGTTCGACGCTCCCGTGGTCTCGGTCTCGCTCGGCGATCCGGCGCTGTTCCGGGTCGGAGGGCTGGAGCGGTCGGACCCGACCGCGTCGGTCTGGCTGAATTCGGGCGACGTCGCGGTGCTGGGGGGCGCGGCGCGGCTGGCCTATCACGGGATCGACCGGCTGCGCTTCGGGGCGGGCGGGCTGTTGCCGGGCGGCGGCAGGATCAACCTCACCTTCCGCGTCGTCGCCTGAGGACTTGCGAAACGGCGCGCGAAACGCCATGTTGGCGTTGTCCCGCAAGGGACTATGGCGATAAACGCGCGCGGAATAAGCGGTTCGGACCCGGGGGCGGTACCCGGCGGCTCCACCAACCACCCGGTCATGGACGGGAGCGGGGGCCGAAACAGGATCGACGGACGTGTAAAGGCGTTATGCTTTCGCTCGGTGGGATTCGCCGTTATCGGATCAAAAAGTACAGTTGCCAATGACAACCGTGCTCCGGTGGCCGTCGCTGCGTAATGCAGCGCCCAAACCGAAACTGAAGTCCTGAGGCTTAGCCGCTTCAGGCGGGGCCGCCGGCGCCTGGCAACAGAAGCCGGCACTACCCCCCCCCGCCGCCCGATCTCGGTCGCGCTCCAGTCATCGCATGCGCGCTCGCGGTGATGAGCGATATGGCTGCGCGCCGCGTTCGACCTCGTCGCGCTCGGCGACATGCAGCGGAACCGGGAAGCGCATCCTGCGGTCGGGCGCGTGGTCGGGGCGCATCGGAGCCTCCGCGACCTGCCCCGGAGCCAGCCGCTCGGGCCGCCACGCCCGGCGCCGCCGCACGCGCCTCGCCGGGCGCAAAGCGCCGCATGGCCGTGAGTTGGCTAAGTGAACTAACTTATGCTATCGAGTCCGAATAATCCCCCAGAGCGGCAGAGGATGCCCGCCCGCCAGATCCCGGAACTGCGCAGCGACAACGAACGGCGCGTGATCGCGGCGATCCGCGCGCGGGGCGCGCTCTCGCGGGCCGAGATCGCCCGGCTTCTGGGCCTGAGCGCGCCCGGCGCCTCGACCATCGTCGGCGGTCTGGCGGATCGGGGATTGCTGCGCGCGCAGGCCAAGCAGCGCGGCCATATCGGCCAGCCGATCACCCCCTTCACGCTCGACCCCGAGGGCGCTTGCGCGATCGGCGTCAAGATCGGGCGGCGCAGCGTCGAGGCGGCGCTGGTCGATCTTCTGGGCGAGGTGGTCGCCGCGCGGGAGGTCCCGCATGACGGCCCCGACCCGAGGCCCGACCCCGCCGCTTCCTTCGTCCTCGCCCGCGAGATGGTGGCGGAACTCATGGCGGAGGCGCCGCAGGGCGCGGCGAGGTTCGTCGGCGTCGGCGTGGCCATCCCCGGCGACATCTCGGGCTGGAGCGCGGCGGCGGGCGAACCCGCTCCGGGCGATCTGTGGCGCGACGTCGACGTCGCGGCGGCGCTGCGGCTGGCGCCTGGGCTGCGGGTCGAGACGATCCCCGACAGCGCGGCGGCGCTGGTCGCGCAGCTGGCGCGCGGACCGTCGATCGGGCACGGGGCGGCGCTGTGCCTCTATCTGGGGACGTTCGTCGGCGGCGGGCTGGCGATCGCCGGGCGGTTGCACGCCGGCGATCACGGCGCCGCCGGCGCGCTCGCCGCAGCGCCGGTTCCCGGACCCGCGCTTTCGGGCGGGGCGCGGCAGTTGCTGCACGACGCCTCGCTGCGGGCGCTCGAGGAGGCTCTGGCGGCGCGCGGCCATCCGGCGATGGCGGTGATCCGCGGGCAGACCGAGGCGCCGGAAGCCGAGGCCCTGTTCGCCGAGTGGCTAGGGACGGCGGCCCCGGCGCTCGCGCATGCGGCGGCGGCGGCGCATGCGGTGGTCGACCTGTCGCATGTCTTCATCGACGGCGTGTTCCGGCCGGAGTGGCGCGCCCGGACCGTTGAGGCGACGCGGGAGGCGCTGGCGCGGATGCGGCTCGCAGGGCTCGCGCCGCCGCTGATCGAGGCCGGCTGCGTCGGCTGGCCGGCCCGGGTGCTGGGGGCGGCGCTGACGCCGCTCGAGCGCGTCTTCGGTCCGATGGCGCGGGGCCATGGCGCGGGGACGCCCGGCGCGGCCTGATCGCGCTGCGGGCGGTCGGGCCGCGCTTCGACCCGGGACGATCTTTCCGGGCGGCCCTTCGCCAATCCGCCCCGCCCATGCTAGCCATGACCCCGACCAGCGCATCCGCCGAGGGGCCATGCCGAAAGACGACGACGCGCCCACGCCGATGATGGCGCAGTATCTGGAGATCAAGGCGCGCGCGGGCGACGCGCTGCTGTTCTACCGGATGGGCGACTTCTACGAGATGTTCTTCGAGGACGCGGTGCGCGCGGCGCAGGCGCTCGACATCGCGTTGACCAAACGCGGCAGGCATCTCGGCGAGGACATCCCGATGTGCGGCGTGCCCGTCGCCACCGCCGAGGCCTATCTGGCGCAGCTGATCCGCAAGGGCTTCCGCGTCGCCGTCTGCGAGCAGATGGAGGACCCGGCGGAGGCGAAGAAGCGCGGCGCGAAATCGGTCGTCGCGCGCGACATCGTGCGCCTCGTCACCCCCGGCACGCTGACCGAGGAGGCGCTGCTGGAGGCGCGCTCGGCCAACCACCTCGCCGCCTACGCCGAAATCCGCGGCGAAAGCGGGCTCGCCTGGTGCGATCTGTCCACTGGCGACGTGCGCGCCGCGCCGCTCGCGCGCGCGGAGCTGCCGGGCTGGCTCGCCCGCGTGGGGCCGCGCGAAGTGCTGGCGCCCGAGGCGCTCTGGCTCGACGCGGGCCTGCGCGGGACCATCGAGGAGGCGGGCGCGGCGGCGACGCCGCTCGGGCCGGCGAGCTTCGACAGCGCCTCCGCCGAGGCGCGGCTGCGCGCGCTCTACAAGGTGGCGGCGCTGGAGGCGTTCGGCGCCTTCTCGCGCCCCGAGATCGCCGCGCTCGGGGCTTTGGCCGACTACGTCGAGATCACCCAGCGGGGCGCCGCGCCGCTGCTGCGCCCCCCGCGGCGCGAGGCGGCGGAGGCTGCGATGCGCATCGACGCCGCGACGCGGCGCAATCTGGAGCTGACGCGGGCGCTCTCGGGCGGGCGCGAGGGCGCGCTGCTCGCCGCCATCGACCGGACGGCGACCGCCGCCGGCGCGCGCCTGCTCGAAGCGCGGCTGTCCGCCCCGCTGACCGACCCGGCGGCGGTTGCGCGCCGGCTCGACGCCGTGGGCTATCTCGTCGCCGATGCGGAGCTGCGCGGCGCGCTGCGGGCGGCCTTGCGCGGCGCCCCCGAGATCGCGCGCGCGCTGTCGCGGCTGGCGCTCGACCGGGGCGCGCCGCGCGATCTGGCGGCGGTCCGCGACGGTCTCGCGCGCGCCGCCGAAATCGCCGCGCGCCTCGGCGCCGCCGACCCGCCGGAGGAGCTTGCGCAGGCCGCGCGCGCGCTGCTCGGCCCTGGCGATCTCTCCGAGACGCTCGCAGGCGTGCTGGTCGAAGGCCCTTCGGCGCCGCTGCGCGAAGGCGGATTCGTCGCCGACGGCGCGGATGCGGCGCTCGACGCGGCGCGTCGGCTGCGGGCGGACGGGCGCGGGGTGGTCGCGCAGCTTCAGGCCGAGTATGCGGCGCTGACTGGCGTCGCCACGCTCAAGATCCGCCACAATGCGGTGCTGGGCTACTTCGTCGAAGTCAGCGCGGCGCAGGCGGGCAAGCTGACCGCGCCGCCGCATGCCGACCTGTTCCGCCATCGCCAGACCATGGCCGGCGCCATGCGGTTCTCGACCGATGAACTGGCGACGCTCGAATCGCGCATCCTGTCGGCGGGGGCGGAGGCGCTCGAGATCGAGCTGCGCATCTTCGCCGAACTGCGCGCGTTGGTCCTGTCGCGCAGCGCCGAGATTTCCGAGGCCGCCGAGGCGCTGGCGGCCGTGGACGTCGCGGCGGGGCTGGCCGAACTCGCCGCCGCCGAGGGCTGGACGCGACCGGAAGTCGAGGCGGGAACCGCCTTCGAGATCGTCGGCGGGCGGCACCCGGTGGTCGAGCAAGCGCTGCGGCGGCGCGGCGAAGGGAGCTTCGTCGCCAATGATTGCGACTTGTCGGGCGGGCGCGCCGGCGCGCGGATCAACCTGCTGACAGGCCCCAACATGGCCGGCAAGTCCACCTGGCTGCGCCAGAACGCGCTGATCGCGGTGCTCGCGCAGAGCGGCGCTTTCGTCCCGGCCGATCGAGCGCGGATCGGCGCAGTGGACCAGCTCTTCAGCCGGGTGGGCGCGGCGGACGACCTGGCGCGGGGGCGCTCGACCTTCATGGTCGAGATGGTCGAAACGGCGGCGATCCTCAATCAGGCCGGCCCCGGCGCGCTGGTGATCCTCGACGAGATCGGCCGGGGCACGGCGACCTATGACGGGCTCTCCATCGCATGGGCCGTGCTCGAGCATCTGCACGAGGTCAATCGCTGCCGGGCGCTGTTCGCCACGCATTACCACGAGCTGACCGCGCTCGCCGACAGGCTGCCCGCCCTGCGCAACGTGACCATGGCGGTGCGGGAATGGGAGGGCGACGTGGTGTTCCTCCACGAAGTCCGCCCTGGCGCCGCCGACCGCTCCTATGGCGTGCAGGTCGCCCGGCTCGCGGGCCTGCCCGCCGCGGCGGTGGCCCGGGCGCGCGAAGTGCTCGAAGCGCTGGAGGAGGGCGAGCGGGCGCGCGGCGCCCGGCCCGCCGCCCTGATCGACGACCTGCCGCTGTTCTCTGCGGCGCGCGCCGCCCCGTCGCCGCCCGCGCACTCGGCGCTGGCGGCGCGGCTGGCGGAGGTCGAGCCCGACGCGCTGAGCCCGCGCGAGGCGCTGGAGCTGGTCTATGGGCTCAAGGCGCTGGCCTCGCAGGGCTGAGCGGGCGCTCGCCCGGGCGGTGCGTCAGCGTCGGCGCCAGCCGGTCGCGGACGCGGGTGAAATGCAGCACCAGCGCGAGGTCGAAGGCGGTGACCATCAGGTTCCAGCCATAGAGCCAGATCAGCGGGCTGAGCTCGCCCGTCGCGCGCCACGCCAGCAGCTTCGCGCTGAGGCCGAACACGTAGCCGGTGCAGATCAGCACGACGAAGAAGGCGCTTTTCCCGACCGCGGTGCGCACTTTCAGCATCCGCGCGATCGACCAGTACCAACTGATCGAAAAACAGATCAGCATGGCGGCTTCGAACAATTCGGCCTGCGTCATCGGATCCTCCGATACTCGGCGTACGGGAGAGGCGCTGAAACCAGCGCTCGCTGCAACTTCGACGCGATGCCGAGCAATGCTACCCGATTCGCGAGTGGGTTATGTGACGCCGGTCACACAGCGGCGCGCCGAGCAGCGCCGCCGTTGAAGCGCCGACGCCGCTCGGCTAGAACCCCTCCATGCCTTTCGACCTCGCCCTCTCCGCGCTCGCCGCGCCGAAGCCGCCCGCGCGCACCCGCGTGGTCGTCGCCATGTCGGGCGGCGTCGACAGCTCCGTGGTCGCGGCGCTGCTCGCGCGCGAGGGCTACGAGGTCGTCGGCGTGACGCTGCAACTCTACGACCACGGCGCGGCGCTCGCCAAAAAGGGCGCCTGCTGCGCCGGGCGCGACATCCGCGACGCCCGCCGCGTCGCCGAGACGATCGGCTTTCCGCATTACGTCCTCGACTATGAAAGTCGCTTCCGCGAGAGCGTCATCGACGATTTCGCCGACCAGTATCTCGCCGGCGCGACGCCCATTCCCTGCGTGCGCTGCAACGAACGCATCAAGTTCCGCGATCTTCTTCAGACGGCGCGCGACCTCGACGCCGACTGCCTCGCCACTGGCCACTACGTCCGCCGCACGGAGGGGCCGCACGGCCCCGAACTCCGCCGCGCCGCCGATCCACGCCGCGATCAGAGCTATTTCCTGTTCGCCACCACCCGCGAGCAACTCGACTTCCTACGCTTCCCCCTCGGCGGTCTGCCCGACAAGGCCGCGACCCGCGCGCTGGCCGCCGAACTCGGGCTGCCCGTCGCCGACAAGCCCGACAGCCAGGACATCTGCTTCGCGCCGACCGGCGACTACGCGTCGGTGATCGCGAAGCTGCGCCCCGGCGCTGTCGAGCCGGGCGAGATCGTCGACGAGGCGGGCCGCGTTCTGGGCCGTCACGCGGGGATCATCCACTACACGGTGGGCCAGCGCCGCGGCCTCGGCCTCTCGGGCGGCGCGCCGCTCTTCGTCGTCCGGCTGGAGGCGGAGGCGCGGCGCGTCGTCGTCGGCCCGCGGGAGGCGCTGCGCACGCGGCGGATCGCGCTGCGCGAGGTCAACTGGCTCGGCGACGGCGATTTCGGAGCCGCGCCGTCCGGGGGCTGGGACGCCGAAGTCCGCGTCCGCTCGACCCGCCCTCCCGCGCCTGCGCGCATCCTGCCCACGGGACCGGCCAGCGCCGAGGTCGTCCTCGCCGACGGCGAGGAGGGCGTGGCGCCGGGCCAGGCCTGCGTGTTCTACGCGCCCGAAGGCGACAGGGTGCTCGGCGGCGGCTGGATCGTCCGCGGCTGAGGGCCCGTCGCGCCGGAGAAGTGGAGCGGGTGAAGGGAATCGAACCCTCGTCTGGAGCTTGGGAAGCTCTCGCTCTGCCATTGAGCTACACCCGCGTCGCCTCTCCGATTACCTCTCCGGCGCGGCGGCTTCAAGGGGGCAACCGCGATCGCGGCGGGCGCCGCGCGCCGCCTCTGGCGCGCTTTCGCCGCAGTTGCTAGTGACGGACGCGAGTTCGCTGTGGAAAGGCCGACGATGCCGAAGATCACTTATATCGAGCATGACGGGACCGAACATGTGGTCGAAGTCGCCGAGGGCCTCTCGGTGATGGAGGGCGCGGTCAAGAACGCGATCCCCGGCATCGACGCCGATTGCGGCGGCGCCTGCGCCTGCTCGACCTGCCATGTCTATGTCGATCCCGCCTGGCTGGAGAAGCTCCAGCCCAAGGAGGCGATGGAGGAGGACATGCTCGATTTCGCCTATCAGCCGCGCGAAAACTCGCGGCTGACCTGCCAGCTCAAGGTGACGCAGGCCCTCGACGGGCTGGTGGTGCGGATGCCGGAGAAGCAGATTTGAGCGCAGCGCTGCTGCTGGCCGCCGCCGTGGCGGGGGGCGGCGCGTTCGATGCTGCGCCGTCGGGATGCGCCGGCCCGAGGACGCGCGCCTACTACATGATGCCGACCGAGCGCTATCCGCATGGCGCGCTCGGCGACACGCTCGAATGGGGCGGGCTCGTCTATGACGGCGAAGTCTACGCCGGCCATGTCCTCACCCGGGAATTCGTCTTCGAAGACACCGAGCCGCGCCTCGCCGATTTCGACGGCGACTGCGCGCCCGAAGTGGTGGTTGTCGAGAGCCACGAGACCGAAGGCGCGCAACTTGCGGTCTACGCCATCGACCGCGGCCGGCTGCTCAAGATCGCGGCGACCCCGCATATTGGCGCGCGCTTCCGCTGGCTGGCGCCGGCGGGGATCGCCGATTTCGACCGCGACGGCGATCTCGACGTCGCTTTCGTGCGCACCCCCCATCTCGGCGGGACGCTGGAGTTCTGGGGCTTCGCCGCGGGCGGCCTGACGCGGCTCGGCGCGGTCGAGGGCGTGACCAACCACCGTTTCGGCGACGCGGCGATCCTCGGCGGCGCGCGCGATTGCGGCGACGGGGCGGAAGTCGTGGTCGCCGATCAGGAATGGGGCCGCACGCTCGCCGCCCGGCTCGAAGATGGCGCGGTCTCGCTGCGCGCGCTGGCCGAGGATGCGCGCCCCGAGACGCTGGCGCGCGCGCTGGCCTGCGGGTGAGCCGGGGATGAGGACGCGCCGCCGCCCCGTGATCGGCGTCACCGGCTCGCATCTGATGGCCGAGGGAACCTATGCGGTTCAGGCTGCGGGGATGCGCAATCTCGAAGCGGTCGCCGAGGCCGCCGACTGCCTGCCGATCATCGTCCCCGGCATGCCCGAGGCGTCGGAGATCGAGGAGCTGATGCAGCTCTGCGACGGCTTCCTGCTGACCGGAGGCCGCGCCAATGTGCACCCCTCCTTCTACGGCGAGCCGCCGACCGAGAAGCACGGCCAGTTCGACGAGGGCCGCGACCGTGTGGTGCTGCCGCTGATCGCCACCGCCATCGCGCGCGGCGCGCCGGTGTTCGGGGTCTGCCGCGGCATCCAGGAAATGAACGTGGCGCTCGGCGGCACGCTGCACCCCGAGGTGCGCGAGCTGCCCGGCAAGATGAACCACCGCATGCCGCCCGGCGAGAAGGACCCCGAAGTCATTTTCCGCAAGCGCCACAAGGTGACGCTGATCGAGGGCGGGGCCTTCGCGCGGCTGCTCGGGACGACGGAGATCGTCACCAATTCCCTGCACGGTCAGGCGGTGATGCAGCCGGGGCCGCGCGTGGTGATCGAGGGCCTCGCCGAGGACGGGGTGGTCGAGGCGATCAGCGTGCGAGACGCTTCGGGCTTCGCGCTCGGCGTCCAGTGGCACGCCGAATACGGCGCGACGAGCGATCCGGTGTCCAAGGCGCTGTTTCAGGCCTTCGGCGACGCCGCGCGGGCGTGGATGGCGGCGAAGGACGGCTGACGCGCGTCAAATGCGGGCGGCGCCCGCGGCAGTTGCGGCGTCCTGCGGGTTCGGCCATCGTCCGGGGAGGAGCCGGGAGCGAACCCGGTCCGCTCTCAGGGGAAGGATCCGCCGGATGAAAGCAATCTCGAAGACCGCCAGATCTGCTTTGATCGCCGTCACATTCGCAGCCGCGTCGCCGGCTGCGGCGCAGGACGCGCCGCCCGCGCCGGCGACTGTGCTGTTCGTCGGCAACAGCTACTCATATTACAACGACAGCCTCCACAACGTGGTGCTCAGGCTGGCCCGCGAGGCGATGGGCGAGGCGGGCAAGGGCTACGCCTATCGCTCGATCACCATCTCGGGCGGCTCGCTGAAGCACCACCCGTTCGCGCATTATCTGGAGCCGGCGAACATCGGCATGAAGAGCGTCGACCTGATGATCCTTCAGGGGTTCAGCGGGGCGGCGCTCGATCCCGAGCGCGCCGAGCAGTTCCGCACTGCGGTCGCCGAGGCCGTCGATCTCGCCGAGGCGCGCGGAACGCGGGTCGCGCTTTACATGACCCATGCGCGCGGCAAGAACCACAAGGACTACGGCCCGGACCAGGCCGGGAAGATCGCCGCGCTCTATCGTGAGACCGCCGAGGCGGAAGGCGCGATCCTGCTGCCGGTGGGCGAGGCCTTCGAGGAGGCGCGGCGGCGGCGGCCGGACCTCTCGCTGGTCGAATTCTTCGACAACCACCATCCCAGCGACGAGGGCACCTATCTCGCCGCCGCGACGATCATGGCGACGCTCTACGGCAAGTCGCCGGTGGGTCTCGAAGAGGACATGCACGACCAGATCGACCCCGAGACGGTCGCCTTCCTCCAGCAGGTCGCGCATGACGTGGTTCTCGGGGCGTCGGGCGGCTGAGCTGCGCCGACGACGACGGGCCGGGGCGCGCGCTCAGCGCCCGAGCGCGCGCCAGCCGATGTCCCGGCGGTGAAAGCCGCCGGGCCAGTCGATGAGGTCGACCACCGCATAAGCGCGCGCCTGCGCTTCGGCGACGTCGCGGCCCGTCGCGCAGACGTTCAGCACGCGCCCGCCCTGCGCGATCCAGCGCCCGCCGGCGCGCCGCGTCCCCGCATGGAAGACGCGCACATGCGGATCGGCGACCGCCGCCTCGTCGAGCCCGCCGATCTCGGAGCCTCTCGCGTAGGCGCCGGGGTAGCCCTTGCTGGCCAGCACAACGCAGAGCGCCGCCTCGTCGGACCAGTCGACGAGCTCCGGAGACACCCGTCCGGCGGCGGCGGCGTGCAGCGCGCTCAGCAGGTCGCCGCGCCAGCGCATCGCCAGAACCTGCGCCTCGGGGTCGCCGAAGCGGGCGTTGAACTCGACGAGGCGGGGCCGGCCCGCCTCGATCATCAGCCCGGCGTAGAGCACGCCGCGATAGGGCGTCTCGCGCCGCGCCATCTCGGCGAGCACGGGGCGCACGATCTCGTCCATCGCGCGCTCCTCGACCTCCGGGGTCATCACCGGGGCGGGGGCGTAGGCGCCCATGCCGCCGGTGTTGGGGCCGCGATCGCCGTCGAAGGCGCGCTTGTGGTCCTGCGCCGAGCCGAAGGCGATCGCGGTCTCGCCGTCGCACAGCGCGAACAGGCTGGCCTCCTCGCCAGTGAGGAAGTCCTCGATCACCGCCGCCGCGCCCGGTTCTGCGAAGATCGCTTCGAGGGCCGCCTCGGCCTCCTCGCGGGAGGCGGCGACGGTGACCCCCTTGCCGGCGGCGAGCCCGTCGGCCTTGACGACGATGGGCGGCGCGCGGCGGGCCGTCTCGCCGCGTGCGGCGTCGAGGCTGTGGAACAGCTTCCATTCGGCGCCGGGCGCCCCTGCGGCGTCGGCGATCTCGCGCGCGAAGGCCTTGGAGGTTTCCAGCCGCGCCGCCGCCGCGCTCGGGCCGAACACGGCGACCCCGGCCGCCTCGACCGCGTCAGACACGCCGGCGGCGAGCGGCGCCTCCGGCCCGATGACCACGAGGTCGATGGCGCGGTCGCGGGCGAACAGCGCGATGGCGGCGGGGTCGAGCGGGTTGAGCGCCACGCACTCGGCGAATTCGGCGATGGCGTCGGAGCCGGGCGCGCACCAAAGCTTGCCGAGGCCGGGCGACTGCGAGAGCCGCCACGCCAGCGCATGCTCGCGCCCCCCGCCGCCCAGCAGAAACACGTTCATCGCCTGATCCCCAGCGCGCCATCGGCCGACTCCCGCCTCGACCGGGCGCGCCATCCCGTCTTAGGGTGCGCGCGCCGCGGCGGGCAAGCGCCGCACCCGGAAAGTTGAAGCGCGCATGTCCGATGTGATCGCCGGTGCCGAGGATACGCCGCGGAGCAATCTGCCGGAACTCACCGTTTCGGAGGTGTCGGGCGCGGTGAAGCGCGCGCTCGAGGATCAGTTCGGGCGGGTGCGGGTGCGCGGCGAGGTGAGCCGGGTGTCGCGCCCGCGCTCGGGCCATGTCTATCTCGACCTCAAGGACGACCGCGCCGTGCTCGCCTCGGTGATCTGGAAGGGGCAGCTCTCCCGGCTGGAGGCCCAGCCCGAGGAAGGCGACGAGGTGATCGCCGAAGGAAAGCTGACGACCTTTCCGGGCCAGTCGAAATATCAGCTGATCATCGACCGCCTCGCCCATGCGGGGGCGGGCGCGTTGCTGGCGAAGCTCGAACGGCTCAAGGCCGCGCTCGCCGCCGAAGGGCTGTTCGCGGCGGAGCGCAAACGCCCGATCCCGTTCCTGCCGCAGGTGATCGGGGTCGTCACCTCGCCGAGCGGGGCGGTGATCCGCGACATCCTGCACCGCATCGGGGACCGCTTCGGTATGCGCGTGCTGGTATGGCCGGTGGCCGTGCAGGGCGCGGGGTGCGCGCCGGAGGTGGCGCGCGCGCTGCGCGGCTTCAACGCGCTGGCGCCGGACGGGGCGATCCCGCGGCCCGACGTGCTGATCGTGGCGCGCGGCGGCGGATCGGTCGAGGATCTGTGGGGGTTCAACGACGAAGCCGTGGTGCGGGCCGTGGCGGCCAGCGCGATCCCCGTGATCTCGGCGGTGGGCCACGAGACCGATTGGACGCTGATCGACCTCGCCGCCGACATCCGCGCGCCGACCCCGACCGCCGCCGCCGAGATGGCCGCGCCGGTCCGCCGGGAACTGGCCGCGAAGCTGGCGGGGCTTCAGGAGCGCCGCCTGCGGGCGATGGCGCGCGCGCTGGCCGAGGGCGCGCGGCGGCTGCGCGACCTTGCGCGCGGACTGCCCGCGCCCGACGCGCTGTTGTCGGGGCCGCGCCAGCGCCTCGACCGCGCCGCCGATCTCGCGCCGCGCGCGCTCGCCGCGCGCGCCGCGGCGCAGCGATTGCGGCTCGCGCGCGGGCGGGCGGGCCGGTTCGGGCCGGCGCTGCTGCGGGGCCGGCTCGCAACGCTCAGGGGCGGGCTGCGCGACCGCGGCGCGCGCCTCGCGCCGGCGCTGGCCCGCGGCGCCGCCGCCGCGCGCCGCCGCGCCGAGGCGCTTGCGGCCCGGGCGACGCCCTCGGCGCCGCGGCGCGCGGCGCGTCAGGGGCGCGAGGCGCTGCGCGCGCTGTCGCGCCGGGCGGCGCGGGCGCGGGCGCAGAGCCTTCAGGCGCTGTCTGCGCGGCTCGACCGCGCCGGGCGCCTGCTCGAAACGCTGAGCCACCGCGCGACGCTCGCGCGCGGCTTCGCGCTGGTCCGCGCGGCGCCGGTCGCCTCGGGCGCGCCGGGGCCGGCTCTGACGCGCGCCGCGCAGATCGCTCCGGGGCAGGCGCTCGAGATCGAATTCTCCGACGGGCGCCGGCGCGCCGTCGCCGCGGGCGCGCCCTCCGCTCCGAAGGCGAAGGGGCGTGGAAAGCGGGGGGACGGGCAGGGGGCGCTGTTCTGAGCGGCCTCAGGCCTGCGGGCCGTCGTCGCACAGGACGGGGCTGCGGTCGCGTCGCACGATTCGCAGGATGAAGTTCGGGTCGTCCTCGGCTTCGGCGAACAGGCCGTCCGCATCGCGGAACATGCGCCAGCAGGCGGCGACGCCGGGATAGAAGAAGCAGATGCGCGGGCCGTCCGCGCCCCAGACGCCGCGCGCGCAGCGCCCGCCCTCGGGTCGCCACACCACCCCGTCGCCGGCGTCGAAGCTCTCGACGCCGAAGGGCGCGCCGTCCTGCTCGAAATGCAGCGTCCAGCCGCGCGCGTAGGCACCGAACTCCGCGCCGGTGACGGCGTCCTGCGCGCTGGACGCAGCCGCGGCGCAGAACAGCATCAGAGCGGCGAGGGAGATGCGCATGAGCCGAGGATAGGCGGCGGGGCCTGCGGCGTCGAGGGCCGCGCGCGAGAATGGCTGCGGCGGATCGCGAACGTGGATTGTGCGAACAGGCTGGAGTAGCATGTGCTTCAAGGAACAACCCGCCGCGCCGGTCGCGGGGCGGAGATTGAACAAGCGGGGAGAGACGGAATGGCTGACACGCCGGCGAATGCGCCCGAAGCTTTGCTCGGATCGCGCGTGGTTGACGAACTTGCGCGCAAGGCGCCGCGCATCCGCGACATCACGGTCGACGACGTGACGGCGGCGCTGCGCGAGGGCGCCGACGATTTCCGCGCCATGCCGGCCTTCGGCATGACGATCGGCGCGTTCTACGCGCTGGGCGGGCTCGCGATCCTGTGGGCGGTCAACAGTTTCGGCGCCGGGCTCGTCGGGATCGAGGGCATGGCGGTCGCCTTCCCGCTGCTTGCGGGCTTCGCGCTGGTCGGGCCGTTCGCTGCGATGGGCCTCTACGAGGCGAGCCGGCGGCGCGATCTGGGCCAGAGCGTCGGCGTCGGAGACATCTTCAACATCCGCCGCGCCACGACCAACCAGAACATCTTCTTCCTCGGCTTCATCCTGCTGTTCGTGCTGTTCGTCTGGCTGCGGGTGGCGGCGCTGATCTACGCGCTGTTCTTCGGCCTCAACCCGCCGCCGCTCGACGAGCTGATCACGCGCGTCTTCACCACCTCCGACGGCTTCATCTTCCTGCTGATCGGCAACGGGGTGGGGGCGGCCTTCGCCTTCGTCGTTTTCTCGATCAGCCTCGTCTCCTTCCCCTACATGCTGGAGAAGGACGTCGATCCGGTGACGGCGGTGGCGCTGTCGGTGTCGGCGGTGGCCAAGAACATCATGCCGCTGCTGGGTTGGGCGCTGTTCGTCGCGGTGGCGGTGACGGTGTCGTGGCTGCCGTTCTTCCTGGGGCTGGTGGTGGTGCTGCCGGTGCTGGGGCATGCGACCTGGCGGCTCTACAAGCGCCTGATCATCCACCCCGAGGACGCAGCCCGCTCAGCTTGAGAGCGGCGGCTCGCAGGAGAGCGGCGCGACTTCGATGCGCCGCACTTCCTGCTCGGCGCCGCCCGAGAGCGGCGCCACGAAGATGCGTCCGTCGCGGCGGATGTGGCGGAAGCACTCCATACCGCGATAGGAGAAGCAGTAGAGCCCTTCGGCGTAGACCCAGGGGGCGGTGACGCAGTCGCCGTCGCGGGTGACGAAGGTCGCGACGTCGCGGTCGGCGTGGTAGTACTCGCGGCCCCAGAATGCGCCGTCGATCTCGTAGGACAGAGTTTTTCCGGCGGTCATCGCGCGCCATTCCTCGAGCGGGATCGGCGCGTCGCCGGCCTCCTGCGCCGGGGCGGCGGCGGCGAAGCTCGCCGCGGCGAAGGCTGCGGCGAGAAGCGCGGCATGGGTGCGCGACACGGTTTGGCTCCGGCGTTTCATCTCCGCCCGATCTTTGCGGCGGCGCTGCGCCGCTGTCCAGCCGCCGCCGCGCCGTTCCCGCGCGTCTAGCGGTCGCTTGGTCTTTGCGAGCGGCGCGATCCGGCGCGGGCGCTCAGGACGCCTCGCCCGGCGCCGAGGCGTCGAGCCGCAGCACCGCGGCCCCCGGCGTCGCGGCGGCCGTTTCGGCGAGCGCTGCGTGGTGGGTGAAGACGAGGCGCTGGGCGCCGGATTCGGGAACCGCCAGCGCGGCCAGCGCCGCGGCCGTTCGGGCGTCGTCGAAACTCGCGAACAGGTCGTCGGCGAGGAGGGGCGGGCATTCCGTCTCGGCGGCCCGGCGGGCGATGGCGGCGAGGCGCAGCGACAGGAACAGCTGGTCCGCCGTCCCCTCGCTGAGGCCCGCGAGCGCGACCTCCGCGCCGTCGGGGCGCACCGCGCGCAGCACCTCGGACTCGTCCTCGCCGAACGCCGCGGCGAGGCCGGCGAAGGCGCCGCAGGTCAGCTGGCCAAACAGCGCAGAGGCGCGGCCCAGCACCGGGTCGCGCTCGGCGTCGGCGTAGCGGCGCGCGGCGGCGGCGAGCAGCAGGCTCGCGGCGCGCAAGGTCAGCCAGTCGCGCGCGCCCTCCTCCATGCGGGCGGCGGCGTCGCGGCGGGCTTGGGCGGCGCGGGCGGCGTCGGCCTCGCCGCGCAGCAGGGCGTCGCGCGCCATGCGCGCCGCATGCGCCGCCGCCGCCGCACTCTCCGCCGCCGCCCGGGCCTGCGACAGCGCCGCCGCCCGCGCCGCGATCCGGGCTTCGAGCGCGGGCGCGTCGGCCCCGGCGAGGTCGGCGCGCAGGGCGGCCTCGGTCTCGCCGCGCGCCTGTTCGGCGAGTTGCGCGCGCGCCGTATCGAGACCGGCCAGGGCCGCGTCTCGCGCGCGCAGCCGTTCGAGCGCCGGCCCGAGCGGCGCGTCGGCGGCGAGACCCGCGCGGTCGCGCGCCATCGCCAGCGCCTCGGCGGCGCGTTCGGCGGCGTCTTCCGCGGCGTCGGCTTCGGCGCTGAGCGCTGCGCTCGCCTCGGCGCGGGCGGCCCGGGCTTCGGCGCGGCGGTCGTCCTCGCGCGCGCGGGCGGCGAGGGCGCGGGCGCAGCGCAGCGCCGCGGCGGCGGCCTCCGCCCCCGTCGCCTCCCAGTTCGAAAGATCCGGCGCCGCCTCAGCCCGCAGGGAAGCGGCGTCGGCGGCGAAGGCGGCGATCCGGGCGAGGGCGGCGTCGATCTGCGCCCGCGCCGCAGCGCGCGCGCGCAGCCTGGCCGGGACCGCGGCCCAGAGGCCGAGCGCCGCTTCGGCGGCCTCCGCCGGCGCGTCCGCCGACAGGCCGAGCCGCGCCGCATGCGCCGCCCAACCGGCGCGCCACGTCGCGCAGGCCCCCTCGCAGGCTGCGAGATCGGCTTCGGCGGCGCGGCGCTGCGCGGCGAGGGCCTCGCGGCTCTGCCGGGCGCGCCAGAGGCGAGCGCGCCCGCCGAGCGCCGCTTCGACCGCGGCGAGCCGCGCGGCGGGGGGCGACCGGTCCTCCGCCGCCGCGCCGGCGCTGCGGGCGAGCGCGTCGAGGTCGCGCAGCGTCGCGGCGGCCCGCTCGGCCTTGCGGTCGGCGGCGCTGCGCGCTGCGTCGGCGGCGTCGGCGGCTTCGAGGGCGCGCCGCCAGTCGGCGATCCAGCCGCGCATCGCGGCCGGCGGGCGCGGCGGCGCGTCGAGGCCGGGCCAGAGCGCCGTCCAGCGCGCCTCCGCCTCGGCGCTCCGCGCAGCCAGCGCCGCCGCTGCGTCCTCCGCCCCGGCCAGCGCGTCCTCCGCCTCGGCCAGACGCGCTTGCGTCGCGGCGATTGCGCCGAGCGCGGCGCGTCCGGTCTCGCGCGCGTCGGCGACGCGGTCGGCGGCGGCGATCAGCGCCTCCACCGCGTCGGGCTCGGGCGCCGGTCCGGCGCCGCCTTCGAGCCGCACCCGCCGCAACGCGCGCCACGCGGCGTCGCGCGCGGCGCGGGCGGCGTCGAGGGCGGCGCGGTCGGGTGGAGCGTCGGGGCCGGCCTGCGCGCGCAAGGCGGCTTCGGCGGCGGTCCGCGCCGCGATCTGCGCGACGCGCCCCGCCTCGAGCGCGGCGGCGTCCCGCGCGCGCGCCGCGAACTCCGCCTCCGCCGCGTCCAGCGCCTCGGGAGAGGGCGGGCGGAAGCCGCGCAGATCGCGCGGCGGCGGAACCAGCGCGCGCAGGGCGGCGTCGGCGCGGCGGGCGGCGGCTTCGGCCTCGGCTGCGGCGTCGCGCGCCTCCGCGATGCGCGCGGGCGCGTCGCGCAGGCGTTCGAGCGCGGCGGCGAGCGGGGCGGGATCGGCGAGATCCGGCGGGTCGGCCTCCTTGGGCGCGGCTTCGCGCAACGCGCGCTCGGCCTCGCTCAGGCGACGATGGGCGGCGGCGCGCGCGGCCAGCGCGTCGCGGCCTTCGGCGAGCGCGGCGCGCGCGGCGGCGATGTCGGGCTCGGTCGGCGCGCGCGCCGCGCAGGCCTCGGGCGCGAGGCCGAGCCGGCGCGCCGCATCCGCGAGCGCCGCCGTCTCGACGGCCTCCGTCTCGCGCAGCGCGGGAAGCGCGTCGCGCGCCGCCTCGACCGCGCCGGCGCGCTCGATCAGAGCTGCGATCGCGTCGCGATGGGAATGGGCGGGCGAGGGCGCGGGGGCTGCGTCGAACTCGGCCCGCGCCGCGTCGGCGCGCATCCGCGCCGCGCGCGCGGCTGCGGCTGCGGCGGTCGCGGCGTCGCTCGCCGCAGCCAGCGCGTCGGCGGCGCCGGGCGGGGCGGTCAGATCGGCGTGCTCGGCCAGCGCGGCCTCCAGCCCGGCGACGCGCGCGAGGATCGGCGCTGCGGCGAGCAGGCGCGCGTCGCGGCGATCCTCCGCATCCAGCCGTTCGAGCCCCGCGCGCGCCTCGGTCTGACGCGCCTCGGCTTCCTCGAGCGCCGCCTCGGCCTCGTCGAGGGCGCGGCGGGTGACGAGCGCCTGCGCCAGCGCCGTCTTCGCCGCGTCATGCGATTCGAGGGCCCGATAGACGGCGCGATCCTTCGACTTGCGCGGCCCGAACAGCCGGTCGGCTTCGGCGTCGAGCGCGCGCCGCAGCCCCGCCGCGTCGCGCAGCGCGGCGCCTGCGGCGAGCAGGCTCTCGCCGAGCCCGCCCGCGCCGCCCGACAGCGCCGCGCCGCCCTCCCGCAGCCGCCGCTGGTCGAGCCCGAACAGCGCCTCGAAGAGCGCCCGGTCGCAGCCGCCGAGAAAGGGCGCGAGCGCGCTTTCGGGCAGAAGGCGCCCGTCGGCGTCGCTGAGCGTGTCGCCGCGGCCCTTGCGGCGGCGGATCTCGATCTCGGCGCCGTCGCGCGCGACCAGCCGGGCCCCGAGCAGGAGCTTCGGACCCGGAAAGCGGAACGTCGCGGGACTTTCATGGGGAAAACCGAAGAGCAGATCGGCGACGGCGGCGAGCGCGCTCGACTTGCCGGCCTCGTTGGGGCCGTGGATCACGACGAGCGGCGCGTCCGGGATGTCGAGGGACACCTCTTCAAACGGCCCGTAGCGGATCAGGTCGAGCCGCGCGATTCTCACGGCGCGCTCTCCCCGCCCGCATCGTCGGCGCGGGCGAGCAGCAGGCGGCGGGCCTCCGCAATCAGCTCCGCGGGGTCTGGCGAGGCAGGGCGGGCTTCGGCGGGCAGACGGTCGAGTTCGGCGATCTCGGCGCGCAGCGCCGCGTGCAGCGCGGGATCGGCGGCGGCCTCGGCCAGCGCCGGCGCGAAGGGGGCGAGCAGCACCGGATCGGCGGCGCGCGGCGGCGAGGTGGCGATCTCGACCCGCTCGACCGCCAGCAGGTCGGACAGGTCGGCGGCGAGCGTCGCGGCCTCCTCGCGCAGCGCCGCCCGGCCCCGCCGCCGCAGCCCCGCATCGAGCGGCGTCGCGCCGAGCAGGCGCAGCCGCACCAGCGCGACGCGCCCCTCCGCGGCGTCGAGCGCCTCGCGCAGCGCGGCGGCGACGGCGCGCCGGCGGGCGGCCTCGCTGTCGATCCCGTCGAGGGCGACGACCGGCGCCGACCAGCGCGCCACGTCGAGCGGCAGGAACGCGACCTCCGCCCGTCCGTCGCGCACGCGCACCCGCAGCGCGCCCTTGGGGCCGGTCTCGCCGACATGGCGGCCCTGCAGGCAGCCCGGATACCAGATCGGCGGGTCCTCGCTCAGCGCCTCGCGGGCGTGGACATGGCCGAGCGCCCAGTAGTCGTGGCCCGAAGCGCGCAGCGCGGCGACGTCGCATGGCGCGTAGACGGCATGGCCGGCCCGCCCGTCGGCGCTCGTGTGCAGCACCGCGACGTTGAACCAGCCGGGGAGGGGCGCGGGGTAGCCGCGCGACAGGTCTTCGGGGATGTGGCGGCGGGCGAAGCTCTGCCCGTGGATCGCCACGCGCAGCGACTCGATGCGGTGCGTCCCGGGCGCGCGGCTCGGGAAGACGTGGACGTTGTCGGGCGGCGGCGCCGCGTCGGCGACCTCGCTCTCGGCGTCGTGATTGCCCTTGACCGCGACGACCGCGATCCCAGCCTCGGCCAGACGGCGGAACTGCTGTCGGGCGAACAGCGCGGTGCGGACGTCGCGCCACCGCCCATCGTAGAGATCGCCAGCCAGCACGACGAAATCCACCGGCTCGGCCAGCGCCGCATCGACCAGATTGACGAAGGCCCGCCGCGTCCCCTGCGCGAGCGCCTCGGCCAGCGCAGGGTCTGCGAGCGCGAGCCCTGCGAAGCCGCTGTCGAGATGGATGTCGGCGGCGTGCAGGAAGGCGAAAGGGCGCATCGGCGGGCTCTCCGGAATTGGCGGGCGACGCGCGCAGGCGCCGCCCGACCGAAGTCTGGGTCTCACGAAACGAGGCCGCACTCAACGCGGTCGCCGACCTGTGGGGGGTGGCGGCTCTGGCCTCACGCACACTTGCAATACGGCACGCATCAATAGAAGTCTAATCAACGATCATTTTGATCGAGTCAATGAGTCGAAATCATCTTGACGAGGTTCCGTTTTGGGACATGATGCGAACACCGCCCGACATCAGGCGGTTGGCGGATTTGTCTGAGGCGGCGACTCATCATGGCGCAGGAGGGGCGAGGCGCAGCGGCGCTCGACGAGGTCGGACAGGCGCAGCGGGAGCGGCTGTTCCACATCGATTTCCGCGCCTGGTTTCTGGGCGCCGTCTCGCGCGGCGACCTGATCCGCCGCTTCGGGGTCCGGGAGGCGGCGGCGACGCGCGACCTCGCCCTCTATCGCCGGCTCGCGCCCGACAATCTGCGCTTCGACGGCGCCGCGCGCCTCTATCGCTGCGCCGAAGCGTTCCGCCCGCTGTTCGAGCATCCGCCGGAGCGCACGCTGACCGCCATCGCCGACGGGCTCGGCGACGACGCCGCCGGCGAGATCGGCCCGCATGTGCGCACCGAGCGGCCCCTGCGCCTCAGCCATCCGCGCATCGAGATCATCGCCGCGGTCAGCCGCGCCATCGCGGAATCGCGCGCGCTGGAAATCGACTATGTCTCGCTCAGTTCGGGGCCGGGGCGGCGCGTCGTCCTTCCCTTCGCGCTGGTCGACACGGGGCTGCGCTGGCACGCGCGCGGCTTCGACCGCAGGCGCGGACGGTTTCTCGACTTCGTGCTGACGCGAATCGCCGAGGCGCGGCTGCGCGACGAGGGCCCCGCCCCCGGCGAGGGGCGCGAGGACGACGCGCAATGGGCGCGCATCGTGGATCTCGAACTCGCGCCGCATCCCGGTCTCGCGCGGCCCGATGCGGTCGCGCGGGATCTGGCGATGGAGGGCGGGGCGCGCATCGTGCGGATGCGCGCGGCCCTCGTGGGTTACGCGCTGCTGCATTGGGGGGTCGACGCGACGCCGGACCATCGGCTGTCGCCCGACCGCCACCAGCTCTGGCTGCGCAACACGCCGACGCTCTACGGCGTGGAGAACCTCGCCATCGCGCCGCAGTGAGGGCGCGCGGCGTCAGCGCGCCGCGACCGCCTTGCAGCCGTCGAGCAGCACTTCCTCGGTCGCGCTGTCGTCGGGTTCGAGATGGGCGAAGAAGCCCTCGTCGCCCTTGCCGCGCCAGCGGAAGCCGCGCTGCTCGTCGAAATCGGCGTAGAACACGCCCGAGGCGCCCGGCACGTTGCGCAGCGCCACCAGTTCGCCGCCCCAGTTCACCACCGCAGCCGACATGTCGCCGAGATTGACGAAGGCCAGCTGCAGCACCTTGCCGCCGTCGCACAGATAGGTGGCGCTGATCGCCTGCTGGACGGGCTGGGCGAGCGCGAGGCCGGGGGCCAAAACCGCCGCCGCGCAGAGAAGTCTGAACATCGAACGATCCTCGCAGGTTTCGGCGCTGCGCGCCCTCGCCGTCTCGTGCGCCGAGAAGGTGGCGCGTTCAAGGCGGGGCGCTCAGACCTCCGAGGCGCCGCGCAGATCGAGGCCCAGCGCGTGGACGCCGCCGTCGAGTTCGGCCTTGAGCGCCGCATGCACGGCGCGGCTGCGCGCCACCCGGCTCATCCCGTCGAAGGCGGGCGAGACGATCCGCACGTGGAAATGCGTCTCGCCGCCCTCGCGCCAGCCGCCATGACCGCGATGCTTCTCGCTGTCGTCGCGCACGTCGAGCTCCACCGGCGCGAAGGCCGCCGCAAGCTTCTCGCGCATCACATCCGCAACAGCCATTCCGCCCTCTCGCTTCCCGCGCCCCGTCCATCGACCCGCGCGCTTGGCCTGACGCGCGCCGGCGCTAGACTGTCGCCGACATCTCCCGGAGACAAGCGTCGATGCCGCCGCGCCCGCCTTTCGACTACGACGTCAGCGTCACCGCCGACAAGGCGCGTCGCGCGCGGCGTCGCGGCATGACGGGCGCCGTCGAGGGCGCGGAGCGGCTCTGCGACCATCCCGGCTGCGACCGCTCGGGTCTCTACCGCGCGCCCTATGCGCCGACGGACCTGAACCGCTATCGCTGGTTCTGCCTCGACCACATTCGCGACTACAACAAGTCGTGGGATTTCTTCGCCGAGCACAGCGTCGAGGAGATCGAGGCCCGCCAGCGCGCCGCCGCGACCTGGGAGCGCCCGACCTGGCGGCTCGGCGAACGCGCGACCAGCCACGCCCATGCCGAGGGCCGGGCCTGGGAGCGCTTCGGCTTCTCCGATCCGGCGGACGTGCTGGGCGAGATGGGCACCCTCAACCCCGGGCGCAGCCGCGATGCGCCGCGTCCGCGCCGCAGCGTGCCCAAGAACGTCCGCAACGCGCTCGAAATCCTCGGCGCCGCCGAGACCGAGACGCGCGACGAGATCCGCCAGCGCTACCGCGTCCTCGTCAAGGATCTGCACCCCGACATGAACGGCGGCGACCGGCGCGAGGAGGGGCGGCTGCGCCGGGTGCTCTGGGCGTGGGAGCAGATCAAGGCGTCGCGGCTCTTCCCGAAATGACGCCGGCGGCTTGACGCGCCGCCGCCGACGCCCGATCTCGCGAAGGGGTGCGGCGCTTGGTCCCGAGGAGACGCCGGAACATGATCAGCCTGCTCGCACGCGCCGCCTGCGCCGCGGCGATATGTCTATGCGCCTTCGCCGCGAATGCGCGCGCGACGCAAGCAGAGCCGCCCCGCAACGCCGTCGCAGCTTTCGGCGCGTGGATGACCGACGAGAACTGGGAAGACCTGTTCCTCGCCCCGCACGACATCGATTTCGAGGATGCGGGGCTCGTGGGCGTCGCGCTGTCGCGGCGCATCGCGGAGCCGGTGGAGGGGCTGTCCTTCGAGATCGAGGGCCAGATCGCGAAGCATTTCGGATCGCAGAGCCACTGGGAGGTCAACGCGCCGATCCTGACCGCCCGCTGGTCGCGATTCCCGTGGGACGAGACCGTGGCGACTTCGGCGGCCTTCGGTCTGGGCCTCTCGGTCGCGAGCGAGACGCCCGAGCTCGAAGTCGCCAATGAGGGCGACAGCTCGCAGACGATGGCCTACTGGATGATCGAACTCGCGCTGGGCCGCCCCGGATCGGACTGGGAGGTGATCGGGCGGGTCCATCACCGCTCCAACGCCTACGGCCTGTTCGGCGACGATGGCGGGTCCAACGCGCTGGCGCTCGGTCTGCGGCGGCGATTCTAGGCGCGCAAACCGACCTGCAGGGATCAATTCACCAGAATTTCCCTTTCAGAACAACGGTCCCATCCTCGTTACCTGCTTCTCTCAGGTCGACTTCCGCTCTAGCCTCCGGCGCGCGGCGGATCGGCGCCGTCTCGCTTCACGGAGCCCCCCATGCCCCGCGCCGTCGATCTCGTCGCCGCCCGCCTCGCCGCCGCGGGCTGCCGTTTCGCCTTCGGGTTGCCCGGGGGCGAAGTGCTGGCGATGCTCGACGCGCTCGACCGCGCCGGGATCGCGTTCCGCCTCGCCCGCCACGAGACCGCGGCGGGCTTCATGGCGGAAGGGGCCTGGCATGCGACCGGCGCGCCCGGCGTGCTGCTCGCGACGCTCGGGCCCGGCCTCGCCAATGCGGTGAATGCGGCGGCGAACGCGCTGCAGGATCAGGTTCCGCTGCTCATCCTGTCGGGTTGCGTCGAGGCGGCCGAGGCCGAGCGCTACACCCATCAGGTGATCGATCAGACAGCCCTCATGCGCCCGGTCTGCAAGGCGAGCTTCCGGCTGACCGACGGCGCGGTCGATCTGATCGCCGACAAGGCGGTGCGGCTGGCGCTCGGCGACCCGCAAGGCCCTGTGCACATCGACATCCCCGTCGGGCTGGCCACGCGCGACCAGCCGCCGCCGCGCCGCGCGCTGCTCGCACCGACGGCCCCTGCTGCGCCCGCGCCGGGGCCGCAGCTGGAGGCGGCGCGCGCGGCGCTGGCGCGGGCGGAGCGGCCGGTGATGCTCGCGGGCGTCGGCGCGGTGGCGCATCGGGCCGGGCCGCTGGCGCGGGAGGTCTGCGCGCGCTTCGGCATGCCGCTGCTGACCACTTACAAGGCCAAGGGGCTGATCGACGAGGCCGACCCGCTCTGCCTCGGCGGGCATGGCCTGTCGCCGAAATCGGACGCCATCGTGCGCCATCTGCTCGACCGCGCCGATCTGGTGCTGACGCTCGGCTACGACCCGGTCGAGATGCGCGCGGGCTGGATCGATCCCTGGTCGCCCGAGCGCTGCGTCGCGCTCGACCATGCGCCGGCGCGCCACGGAGTTCACGGCGCGTCGGTCAGCTTCGTCGGCGACGTGGCGGCGGGGCTGCGCGCGCTGAGCGACGGCGTCGCGCCGGCGCGCCCGACCTGGCCCTGCGGCGCGCCGGCGGCGGCGCGCGCGGCGCTCGACGCGGCCTTCGCGCCGCCGGCGGAATGGGGACCGCACGCGGCCTTCGCCGCGGCGCGCGCGGCGCTTCCGCCCGAGACTGTGGCGACGGTGGACAGCGGGGCGCACCGCATCCTGTTCAGCCAGATGTGGCGCTGCCCGGCCCCGCGGCGGCTGCTGCAAAGCTCGGGCTTCTGCACGATGGGCGCGGCGCTGCCGCTCGCCATCGGCCACGCCGCGGCGGCGCCGGACGTCCCTGTTCTGGCGGTGATGGGCGACGGCGGGGCCGAGATGGTCCTCGGCGAGTTCGCCTCGCTGCGCGACCTGGGCGCGCCGGTGATCGCGTTGGTGCTGGCCGACCGCAGCCTCGCGCTGATCGCGCTGAAGCAGCGCGCTTCGGGCCATCCGGATCGCGGCGTGAGTTTCGGCGGAACCGACTGGCCGGCGCTCGCGCGCGCCATTGGCGGGGAGGGGACGTGGGTGCGCTCCGCCGCCGCGCTGACCGAGGCGATCGGGGCCGCCCGCGCGAGGCGCGACCGCTTCACGCTGCTCGCCTGCGAGATCGACGGCGCGCAGTACGAAGGCGCGTTCTGAGCCGCGCGGGCGGCGTCTGGCCCCGAACGGCGCATCGGGGCATGATCGCGCGCCGCCCGCCTCGGGCGACGCCGGAGCCCGCAATGCCCAAGCCCGCCGCCTCGCAAGGCCCGATCTGGATCCCGGCCCCTGACCGCGTCGGCGCCGGCATGGCGCTGATGACGGCCGCGATGCTCGCGGCGCCGGGCATCGACGCCCTCGCCAAGCTCGCCACCGCCGAGGCGACGCCGCCGCAGATCGGGCTCGCGCGTTTCGTCGTGCAGGCTGTCCTGCTCGCGCCGCTGATGCTGCTCGGCCGTCGCCTCCTGCTCCCCTCCGCCTCCGAACTCGGCCTGCACGCGGCGCGCGGCGCGCTGATGGGCGTGGCGACCGTCCTGTTCTTCACCGCGCTCACCCGCATGGCGGTCGCCGACGCCATCGCGATCTTCTTCGTCGAGCCGATGATCCTGACCTTGCTCTCGGCGCTGATCCTGCGCGAGCAGGTCGGCTGGCGGCGCTATGCGGCTTGCCTTGTCGGCTTCGGCGGCGCGCTGCTGATCATCCAGCCGAAATTCCAGGATTTCGGCTGGCTCGCCGCAGCGCCCGTAGGGGCGGCCTTCTGCTTCGCGCTTTACCTGATCCTCACCCGCCGCGCCGCGCAACGTTCGGACCCGATCAGCATCCAGTTCTGGGCCGGCCTCTTCGGCGCGCTCACCGTCGGGGCCGCCATCGCCGCAGGCGGGCTCGCAGGCTCGGCGACCTTCCGCCTCGCCCCGGTCTCCGACGCGACGCTCCTGCTCCTGTTCGGCGTCGGCGCCTGCGCGACGGTCTCGCATCTGGCGATCGTGGCGGCCTTCGCGCGGGCGCCGGCCTCGGTGCTCGCGCCGTTCCAGTATCTGGAGATCCTGTCGGCGACGGCGCTCGGCTTCCTGATCTTCGGCGATTTTCCGGACGCTTTGACCTGGGTCGGGATCGCGATCATCACCGGCTCGGGGCTGGTGATCGTCCACCGCGAGCGCCTCGCCGAAAAGCGCGCCCGCGCTCAGGCGAGGCTGTCGAGCACCGCGTCGAGATAGCGCCGCTCCACCATCGCCGCGACATGACGGGCGTCGAAGCGCGCCGCCACCTCAGCGGCGTTGGCGCGGTTCGACGTGCCGATCCGGGACCCCGCCGCCAGCGCCAGCCGCTCCAGCGGCCATTCGAGCCCTTCGGAACTGAGCGCCACTGTCGGCGCGAGCGGATAGAACGACACGCGGGCGCCGGGGGCGAGGCGCGCCCGCCAGTCGCACGGGGCGAGGAAGATCGCGTCCTCGTCCCCGATCAGCGCGATGCGCTTCTCGGGAAAACGCATCAGCGCGTGCAGGGCCGCCAGCGTGTGATCGAAGCGACGGCCGAGAAACCCCACGCCGAGCCAGAACGAGGCTTCGGTGACCTCGAGGCATTTCTCAAGATCGGTGCTGTCCTGCTCGGCGATCGGCAACACCTGCGCGCCCGCGCCGCGCCAATGGTCGAGGTCGCGCGCGCTGTCCATGTCGCCGATCACCGCGCGGGGCGTCAGCCCCCAGTCCCGCAACAGGTTCGCGCCGCCATCCGCCGCGACGAGGTCCGGCGCGCGGGCGAGGGCGAGGTCGAGCGTCGCGCGGTCTAGCGCCCCCCCGCCGGCGAGCGTGACGCCGCCGGCGAAGCGCAGCGTCGCGGTCACTTCTCGCCAGCGGGGGGCGCGTCAGGGTCGGGCTTGCCGACGCCGAGGAACAGTCGCTTCAGCGGAAACGCCCAGACGACGCCGAGGCCGACATAGATCGCCAGCTCGACCCAGATCGAGGGCCTTTCGAACAGGCTCACCAGCCACAACGCCGCGCCGATATAGACCGGCAGGCCGACGAGCAGGACGAGGGCGGCGAGTTTCTTGCGCGTGTCATAGGTCATGGAGCGGAGCTAGCCTTCCGGGGCGGGTTCGGCAACGGCTCAGTCGGCGAACGGGTCGGTCACGAGGATGGTGTCGTCGCGCTCGGGGCTGGTGGAGAGCAGCGCCACCGGCGTCTCGATCAGCTCTTCGATGCGTTTGACGTATTTGATCGCTTCGGCCGGCAGGTCGAGCCAGCGCCGCGCGCCGGCGGTGCTTTGAGACCAGCCGGGCAGGGTCTCGTAGATCGGCTGGCAGCGGGCCTGGAGCGCGGCGGCCATCGGCAGATGGTCGAGCGTCTCGCCGTCCACCCGATAGCCGGTGCAGATCTTCAGCGCCTCGAAGCCGTCGAGCACGTCGAGCTTGGTCAGCGCGATGCCCTTGATCCCGCTCACCTTGCAGGTCTGGCGCACCAGCGCCGCGTCGAACCAGCCGCAGCGGCGCTTGCGCCCCGTCACCGTGCCGAACTCATGCCCGCGCTCGCCGAGGCGCTGGCCGACCGCGTCGTGCAGCTCGGTGGGGAAGGGGCCTTCGCCGACCCGCGTCGTGTAGGCCTTGACGATGCCCAGCGTGAAGCCGACCGCGTCCGGCCCCACGCCTGCGCCCACCGCCGCCATCCCCGCCATGGTGTTGGAGGAAGTGACGTAAGGATACGTCCCGAAATCCACGTCGAGCAGCGCGCCCTGCGCCCCTTCGAACAGGATGCGCCGGCCCTCGCGCCGCGCCTCCGCCAGCACGCGCCACACAGGCGCCGCATAGGGCTTCAGCGCCGGAGCGATTTCGGCGAGCGCCGCGCGCAGCGCCGCGCGGTCGATCGGCGCCTCGCCGAGCCCCTTGCGCAGCGGGTCGTGATGGGCGAGCAGCCGGTCGAGCCGCGTCTCCAGCGTCTCGGCGTCGAACAAGTCCGACACGCGGATCGCGCGGCGGCCCACCTTGTCCTCATAGGCCGGGCCGATGCCGCGCCCGGTGGTGCCGATCTTCGCCTTGCCCGCCTGCGCCTCGCGCAGCTGGTCGAGGTCGCGATGCACCGGCAGGATCAGCGGCGCGTTCTCGGCGATCAGGAGATTCTCCGGCCCGATGGCGACGCCCTGCCCGGCGAGCTTCTCGATCTCGGCGACGAGCGCCCAGGGGTCGAGCACGACGCCGTTGCCGATCACGCTCAGCTTGCCGGGCCGCACGATGCCCGAGGGCAGCAGCGACAGCTTGTAGGTGACGTTCCCGATCACCAGCGTGTGCCCGGCGTTGTGCCCGCCCTGAAAGCGCACGATCACGTCGGCGCGCTCGCTGAGCCAGTCGACGATCTTGCCCTTGCCCTCGTCGCCCCACTGGGCGCCGACCACTGCGACATTCGCCATGCAAGCTCTCCCCGGCCCATCTGCCCGCCCGCCATAGCGCAGCGGCGTCGCCCCGAAAAGCCGGGGGCGCTCAGCGCGACGCCGACAGATCCGCGAACGCCTCGCGCGCCAGCTCCGCGAGCAGCCGAAGCGCCGAAACCTCGGTCAGCGAGCGCCGCCACGCCAGCCCGATCCGCCGGTGCAGCGCCCGCCCGCGCAGAGGCAGCGCAACCACGTCGCCGCCCACGCGCAGCTCGCTGCGGCAATAGAGCTCTGGCGCGAAGGCGACGCCCGCGTTCATGCCGGTCATCACCCGCAGCGCGTCGAGGCTCGACCCCTCGTAATCGCGCGACAGCCTCGCGCCGAACGCATCGCAGACGCTCTCGACTTGCTCGCGCAACCGGTAGCGCGGGTCGAGGGTCAGCACCTCCAGCCCCGCGAGCTGCTCCGGGGCCACGGCGCCGACGGCGGCGAGGGGGTGGTCGGCGGCGACGAGCAGCAGCAGCCGCTCGCGAAACAGCTCCTCGCAGGCGAGCGTCGGATCGCGCACCGGCATCTGGGCGAGGATGGCGTCATGCGCCCCCTCGGCCAGTTCGCGTTCGAGATCGGCCGGCGCTCCCTCGCGGACGCCGAGCCGCAGGTTCGGGTGGCGGCGGTGCAGCCGCGCCACGACATGCGGCAGCAGATAGGGGCCGATCGTGGGGCTGACGCCGAGCGTCAACCGGCCCGACAGGGATTTGCGGGCGCCGGCGGCGAAATCTTCGAGCGCGCGCGCGCCCTCGACCACCGCGCGGATGCGCCCCAGCGCCTCGCGTCCGACCGGCGTCAGTTCCGCGCCCTGCGCGCGCCGCTCGACCAGCGCCAGCCCAAGCGCCTCCTCGAGCCCCTTGATCTGGGCGCTGAGCGCCGGCTGGCTTATCCCGAGCCTCGCGGCGGCGGCGCGGAAGGAGCGCGCCTCGGCCAGGGCGATCAGACAGCAGAACTGGCGCAGGCTGACGCGCGGCATGGTCATGCGATAGGAAAATCCTATCGCTCCGCGCCTGTCAACGACGGTTCCCGTATCGCCCCGGCCTCCTATCTTTCCGCCCACAGGGCGGCTTTTGCCGTCCGGCGTCGAACGGGCGCGGCACGGTTTACGGTCTCCCCCGACCCTCCGTGCGACCCGGCCGGCCCGCGCGCCGCGTCACTCCCCCGCACCCTTGACGCGGCGCGCGGATCTCCACCTCCTCCCGGAAACGCGAAACGCGCGCCCGAAGGCGCGCGCCGGCGTTTCCGAGCTTTCGGGCCGATCAGGACGCCTTGTTGGCTTCCCGGATCTTCTCGGCGGCGGCCGCGTCGAAGGCGACGCCCTTCTCGGCGAAGAGCTTGTCCAGTTCGCTCGACAGGGTCATTTCGGTGACGATGTCGCAGCCGCCCACGAACTCGCCCTTGACGTAGAGCTGCGGGATCGTCGGCCAGTCGCTGAAGCTCTTGACGCCGTCGCGGATCGCCTCGTCGCTGAGGACGTCCACATCCTTGTAGTCGACGCCCATGTAGCCGAGGATCGACGCGACGCGCGAGGAGAAGCCGCAGCGCGGCATCTCGCGGTCGCCCTTCATGAACAGGACGACGTCGTTGGCGCCGATCACGTCGCGGATGCGGTCATGTGCGGGGTTGGCTTCGGCCATTTGCGTCTCCATTGCGAGGGGCTCGGGGCGCAGCCCCGGCGTCGATCGGGTCGTTCAGTCCGGTGCGCGGGTGGTGAGCGCGAGGGCGTGCAGTTCGCCGCCCATGCGCCCCTTGAGCGCGGCGTAGATCATCTGGTGCTGCTGCACGCGGTTGCGGCCGCGGAAGGCTTCGGTGACGACCGTCGCGGCGTAATGGTCGCCATCGCCGGCTAGGTCGCGAATCTCGACTTTGGCGTCGGGATAGGCTTCCCGGATCAGCCGCTCGATTTCCGCCGCTTCCATCGCCATGGCGCGCCCTTTTCCGATGCGTTTCGTAAGTTAAAGACTTAGAACGCGCGCAGGGGGCGCGCAAGCGGCGCCTTGCGCGGCGCGCGCGCCGGAAAGGGCCTTGCAATGACGCGACTGGTCGAAGCGCCGACGATCCATCCCTCGGCCAGCCTCCGCAACGCCGCGCTCGGCCGTTATGTCGAAATCGCCGAGGGAACCCGGCTGCTCGACTGCGCCATCGGCGACTACAGCTACACCGATCGCTTCGCCGACATCGCCAACGCCGATGTCGGCAAGTTCTCCAACATCGCCAGCTTCGCGCGCATCGGGGCGACCGACCACCCGATGGGGCGCGCCTCGCTGCACCACTTCCTCTATCGCTCCGCTTCCTACTGGGACGACGCCGAGGACGACGCGGCGTTCTTCGCCGCCCGCGCCGCGCGACGGGCGCATGTCGGCTGCGACACCTGGATCGGCCACGGCGCGATGGTGATGCCGGAGGTCCGCGTCGGCCATGGGGCCGTGCTCGCGGCCAAGGCGGTGGCGACGCGCGAAGTCGCCCCCTACGAGATCGTCGCGGGCGTTCCGGCGCGAAGGATCGGCCGGCGCTTCTCGGAAGCCGTCGCCGAGCGCATGATCGCGCTCGCCTGGTGGGACTGGGACCACGACCGCCTTCGCGCGGCGCTGGAGGACTTCCGCGCCCTCTCGGCCGAGGCGTTCCTGGACAAGCATGGCGGCTGAGGGAGGCGCACCTCAGGCCTGCCGTGAGGAACAAGTCGCACCCTGCTGAATTCGAACGCGAAACACGGGTCCGCAACGCGCCAAAAAAAAGCGCCCCGCAAGGGGGCGCGAAGTCGATTGAGGCAGGTTTCATACAGGCAAGAAACCTATCGAGCAGTGAGTGAACAATGCGCCATGCCGCCTTGTGGCGCAAGTGTTTTTTTGCGCAGATGGCGCGTCGGAAGGTGCGGGGGGAGGTTGGGCGTGCGCAGGGGCGGCTGGATCGCGGGATTCTTGGCGGTTGCGATGACGGGGCTGCTCTGGGGGGGGGCGGCGTCGGCGACGCCCGAGCACGGCATTGCGATGTTCGGCCCGCCGGCGCTGCCGCCGGACTTCGCGCATCTGCCCTACGCCGATCCCTCAGCGCCAAAGGGCGGGCGGATCGTGTTCGGCGTGGCGGGCGGCTTCGACAGCCTCAACCCGTTCATCGTCAAGGGGCGGGCGCCCGCCGAAATCCGCTCGCACACGGTCGAATCGCTGCTGGGGCGCAACTGGGACGAACCCTTCACGCTCTACGGCCTGCTCGCCGAGACGGTGGAGACGCCGCTGAACCGGGCCTGGGTCGAGTTCACCCTGAGGCCCGAAGCGCGATTCTCCGACGGCGCGCCGGTCACCGTCGACGACGTCGTCTGGTCGATGGAGATCCTCGCCGAAAAGGGCCGGCCCGGCTTCCGGAATGTGTGGGCGCAGGTGACGGAGGTCGAGCGCACGGGCCAGCGCACGGTCCGCTTCCATCTCGACGGCGCCGACCGCGAGGCGCCGCTGATCCTCGGTCTCGCGCCGATCTTCAAACGCGCCCAGTGGGAGCGCCGCGACTTCGCCGAGCCGACGCTCGAGCCCATCATCGGGTCGGGCCCTTACAAGGTCGCCGCAGTCGATCCGGGGCGCACGCTGTCGCTGGCGCGCGACGAGGTCTATTGGGGGCGCCATCTGCCGTTCAATCAGGGGCGCAACAATCTCGACGAGATCAGGATCGAATATTTTCGCGACGCCACGGCGCATTTCGACGCTTTCAAGGCCGGGGTCGTGACGTTCTGGCGCGAAGGCGATCCGGCCCGCTGGCGCGACGGCTACGATTTCGCCGCCGCGCGGGACGGCCAGATCCGCCGCGCCGAGATCCCCCATTCCCGTCCGACCGGCATGTACGGATTCGTCTTCAACACGCGGCGCCCGATCTTCGCCGACATCCGCGTGCGCCGGGCGCTGACGCTCGCCTTCAACTTCGAATGGATCAACGCCACGATGTTCGCCGGCGGCAACCAGCGCATCCGGAGCTATTTCGACAACTCGCCGCTCGCCCATTCCGGCCCCGCGACGGAGCGCGAACTGGAGATCCTCGCGCCTTTCGTCAACAGCCTCCCCGAAGGCGCCCTCGGGGCGGAGTGGCGGCCGCCTGAATCGGACCCTGCGGATCTGCGCAATCGCCGCGCCCTGCGCGACGCGGCGCGGTTGCTCGATTCGGCGGGCTGGACCGTGCGCGACGGCGTTCTGGTGGACGCGCGCGGCGCGCCGTTCCAATTCGAGATCCTGCTCGGCGCCTCGGCCGACGAACGGGTGGCCGGCGTGTTCCGCGATGCGCTGGCCGGCCTCGGGATCGAGGTTTCCGTGCGCACGGTGGACAGCGCGCAGTATCAGGCCCGCCGCGACGACTATGATTTCGACATGATCGTCAACCAATGGGCGATGTCGCTCAGCCCCGGCAATGAACAGCGTTTCTACTGGGGCCGGGACGGCGTAGAGACGCCGGGCACGCGCAATTACATGGGCGTCGACAGCCCCGCCGTGGAGGCCGCGATCGACGCCCTGCTCTCGGCGCGGCGGAGCGAGGACCTCGTGGCGGCTGCGCGCGCGCTCGACCGGGCGCTGTCGCACGGCGTGTATGTCATCCCGTTCTGGCACTCGACGGTCAGCCGCATCGCCCATGACGCGCGGCTGCGCCATCCGGAAAAGCTGCCGCTCTATGGCGACTGGGTGGGCTGGACGCCGGATGTCTGGTGGAGCGCGGGCCAGTGACCGCGCGGTGGATCAGGCGTCACTCCGCCGCCGCCGGCTTCGCCTCGGCGCGTCGAGCGGCGGCCTCCATCGCGCGCGCGGCCGCCTGCGCGCCGACGAGCGCCTCGACCTCGCCCTCGCGCATCGGCGGCGAGACGAGCCCTGCCGAGATCACGAGCTTCGCCGCCTCCTCGACGGTCATGTCGAGCTCGATCACGTCCTCGCGGGCGGCGAAGAAAAGAAAGCCGGTCGTCGGGTTCGGCGTGGTCGGCATGAACAGGCACAGCTTGTCGGCGCCGCCGAGGCGGTGATGCACTTCTCCGCGGGTGCGCGTCGCGATGAAGGCGATCACCCAGAGCCCCCGGCGCGGATATTCGACGAGGCAGGCCTTCTCGAAGCTGCTTTTCGACTGCACCAGCACGGTCTCGGCGATCTGTTTGATCGCGTTGTAGATCGAGCGGACCACCGGCAGCCGGTCGAGCATCTGTTCTCCCCAGCGGATCGCCTGCGCCGCGATCAGGTTCTTGGCCAGCGCCCCGATCAGCGCGGCGATCACCACGAAGACGACGAGACCGATGCCGGGAATGTCGACATAGGCCTGCGGGTTCCACGCCGCCGGGATCAGCTTGGCCGCCTTGGCGTCGATCAGGTTCACGAAGGAGGAGATGATCCAGAACGTTAGGTAGAGCGGCGCGATGACGACCAGACCCGTGAGGAAGTTCCGCCGCCACCGCGCCCAGAAGGAGAGGTGCCTCGGATCGTCGTCGTGGTGCAGTGGGTCGCCGCCGAGGGGCATGTCATCGTCTCCCGTCCGGGCCAGCGCCCGCGCCGCATCATCTAGTAGCCGACCGCGCGGTCAACAACATGCTCGGGCGGCTGGCCCGATTCCATCCGCGAGATTTGCGAAATGATCGTTTCCGAGGCGGTTTCGGGCCGGGTCGCCGACGCGACATGCGGTGTGACGGTGACGCGCGGATGGGCGCGGAACGGGTGGTCGCGCGGCAGCGGCTCGGTGCGGAAGACGTCCAGAGTGGCATGGCCGAGCGCGCCCGAATCCAGCGCGGCCAGCAGCGCCGCGTCGTCGATCAGTTCGCCCCGCCCCGCATTGATGACCACGGCGCCGCGCGGCGCCTTGGCGAGCGCCGCGGCGTCCAGCAGATTCTCGGTCGCCGCCGTGCGCGGCAGCAGGCAGACGAGGATCTCCGACCGCCGCAGGACCGCGTCGAGCCCCTCGGCGCCGTGATGGCAGGCGACGCCCTCGATGCGGCGGGGGCGGCGGCTCCAGCCGGCGACGTCGAAGCGCAGCCCGGCGAGCGCATGGGCCGCGTCGGCGCCGAGCACGCCAAGACCCAGAACGCCGACCCGGCGATTGCGCGACAGCGGCGGGAACCAGTCCATCCATTGCGTCTCAGGGCCGGCGAGGCGGCGGTCGAGATCCATGTGGTGGCGCATCACATGGGCGACGACATAGTCGGTCATGCCCTCGGTCAGCCCTGGCTCGACCATCCGGCACAGCGGCACGTCGGGCGGCAGGGTCGGGTTCGCCAGAGCCTGCTCGACGCCCGCCCAGATGTTGAGGATCGCCGCCAGCCCAGTGTAGGGCGCGAAGTCGCGCACCGGGCCGGACGCGCCGAACACCATGTAGCGCACATCCGCCGGGTCGCCCTGGCCGGGCAGGCGCAGGTCGATCGGCAGGCCGGCGCGAGTGGAGGCGGCGGCCAGCGCCGCGCGCCATTGCGCCTCGATGGCCGGCTTGACGGCGAGCATGACGACGGGGGGCATGGGGCGGTCTCTCGGCGAGGGAATGCGTCAGGGCGAAATGTCTCAGCGGGGTCGGTGGATGTGCGCGCTCTGGACGAGCCCGAAGGCGAACATCAACACAAGCATCGCGGTTCCGCCATAGGAGACGAGCGGCAGCGGCACGCCGACCACCGGCGCCAGCCCCATCACCATCGCCATGTTGACGGCGAAGAAGAAAAAGAAGGTCGCGGCGACCCCGCTGGCGACCAGCGCGCCGAAGCGATCGCGATTGCCGAGCGCCGACAGGATGCAGAACAGCACGATCAGGAAGTAGAGCGCCAGCAGCGCGACGGCGCCCACGAATCCGAACTCCTCGGCCAGCGTCGTGAAGATGAAGTCGGTGTGCTTCTCGGGCAGGAAATTGAGCCGGCTCTGGGTTCCCTCCATGAAGCCGCGCCCCGACAGTCCACCCGAGCCGAGCGCGATCTTGGCCTGGGTGATGTGGTACCCGGCGCCGAGCGGGTCGGTGGAGGGGTCGAGAAAAGTGAAGATGCGGCGATACTGGTAGTCCTTCAGCAGTTGCCAGCCGGTCCCCTGCGAGGCGAGCACCGCCCAGACGAGCCCGCCTCCCGCAGCGCCGGCGGCGGCGAAATAGAGCCAGTGGACGCCGGCGAGAAACATCATCGTCCCGGCCCCGGCCAGCAGCAGCAGCGCCGTGCCGAGATCGGGCTGGCGCAGCACGAGCGCCGTCGGGACCAGCGCCAGCACGAGCGGCGGGATCAACCACAGCGGATGCGAGACGCGCTCTGGCGGAAGCCATGCGTAATATGCGGCCAGCGCCATGACGAGCGCGATCTTCATCGCCTCGGAGGGCTGGAGCTGGATCACCCGAAGGTCGATCCAGCGCTGCGCCCCCATGCCCGTCACGCCGACGAATTCGACGGCGACGAGCAGGACGAGCGCGCCGAGATATATCGCCGGCGTCAGCGCCCGCCACACGCGGATGTCGATCAGCGCGACGATCATCAGCCCGGCGAAACCGATCCCGAAGCGCGCCATCTGGCGCGAGGCCCAAGGGTCCGCCGAGCCGCCGGCGACCGAGAACAGCATCAGGAAGCCGAAGGCCGCGACCGCCGCGAGCAGCAGCGCGATCGGCCAGTTGAAGCGCAGCAGCTTCTCCGCGAGCGCCATGCCGCGCCCCGGCGCCTGCGCGCGGCCGCTCACGCCCGGTCTCCGGGCGCGCCGAGCGTCTGGGCGGCGGGCGCTGCGGCGCGGGCGCGCTCGATCTCGTCGCGCTCGGACGGCGGATACGCCGAGAGCGGCGGCGTCGGGCCGAACAGGGCGCGCATCATCACGTCGCGCGCGATCGGCGCCGCCGCCGCCGAACCGCCGCCGCCATGCTCGACCACCACCGAGATCGCATAGCGCGGCGCCTCCGCCGGCGCATAGGCCACGAACAGCGCGTGGTCGCGGCGGTTCCACGGCAGGTCCTCGTTGCGAAACACGCCTTGCGCGCGTTCGGCCAGAGTGATCCGGCGGACCTGGCTGGTGCCGGTCTTGCCCGCCATCTCGCCTGCGGGGTCGTAGATGCGCGAGCGCCGCGCGGTGCCGCGGCGGCCGTTGACCACCGCCCGCATCGCGTTGCGCACCAGCGCGAGGTCTCCGGCCCGCAACCCGAGACTCGGCGCCGGATCGACCGGCTCGACGCCGGTTCCGGCTGCGCGGATCAGCTGCGGCGCGACCGCCTTTCCCGTCGCCAGCCGCGCGGTCATCACGGCGAGCTGCAGCGGCGTCGCCAGCATGAAGCCCTGACCGATCCCGGCGTTGAAGCTGTCGCCGACCTGCCAGCTTTCGCCATGCGTCGTCTGCTTCCAGGCGCGCGTCGGCGTCAGACCGTCGCGGATCGCGGTCAACGGCAGGTCGTGCCGCACCCCGATCCCCAGCCGCTGCGCCATCTGGGCGATGGCGTCGACGCCGACCCGCCGGGCCGACTCGTAGAAATAGACGTCGCAGGACTGCTCGATCGCTTCGTGGCAGCCGACATGGCCGTGCCCGCCGCTCTTCCAGCAATGGAAGCGGCGATTGCCGAGCTGAAGGCCGCCATTGCAGAAAACGGTCTCCTGCGGGCCGATCACGCCGCGCTCGAGCGCGGCCAGCGCCACCACCATCTTGAAGGTCGAGCCCGGCGGATACTGGCCGGATACTGTCTTGTTGGCGAGCGGGCGGTGGTCGTCGGCGAGCAGGGCGGCCCAGTCCTCGCGACCGATCCCGACGACGAACTTGTTGGGGTCGAAGCCTGGCGCCGAAGCGAGGCACAGCAGATCGCCGTTCGCCGCGTCCATCACGACGCAGGCCGCGCTTTCCGCGCCCATCCGCTCCATCGCGTAGAGCTGGAGGTCGCGGTCGAGCGTCAGGGTCAGGTCCTCGCCGCTGCGGCCCTCGCGCCGGTCGATCTCGCGGATCACCCGACCCACCGCGTTGACTTCGATGCGCTGCGCCCCCGCGACGCCGCGCAGGCGGGTCTCGAGGATCTTCTCCACGCCGGTCTTTCCGATCTGGAAGTCGGGGATCTGGAGCAGGGGATTGTCGGCGTCGTCGCCGGTGAGGTCGGTCTCGGCGACGCGCCCGACATGGCCGATCACATGGGAGAAGGCCGGACCGTCGGGGTAGTGGCGCGTCAGGCCGACTTCGGGCGAGACGCCCGGCAGGGCGGGGGCGTTGGCGTTGAGGGTCGCGAAGCGGCCCCAGTCGAGATGTTCGGCCACCGTCACCGGCACGAAGGGGCTTTTCTGGGCGAATTCGCGCAACGCCCGCTCATGGTCGCCCGCGCTCAGCGGGACGATCTGGCCGAGCCGCTCGAGCGTCGCCGCGACGTCGCCGGCCTGCTCGCGCACCACGACGACGCGCAGGTTCTGGCGGTTGACGGCGAGCGGGCGGCCGGCGCGGTCGAAGATCTCGCCGCGGGCGGGCGGCAGGAGGCGCACGTTGATGCGGTTCTCCTCCGCGAGCATGCGGTAGAGAGCGCCCTCCTCGATCTGGAGCTGGCGCATCCGCCACAACAGGGCGCCCATCACGAGCGTCTGCGCGCCGAACATCACGAGCGCGCGGCGCGAGAGCGTCGGCGCGCCTTCGGCGCGGCTGCGGCGGCGGGAGAAGCCGAGACGCTTCATCGGCGGGCCCTCACAGCGCGCTGCGGGCGAAGGCGGGTCCGCGCGCCGCGTCGACGCCGCGCCGCGGGGCGCGCGGCGTCGCCGCGCGCATAGCGAGCGCCGCCAGCGGATAGACCGCCGCCGTCGCCGCGATGCGCAGCGCGAGATCGCCCAGGGCCGGGCTAGGCGCCAGCGTCACGGCGCAGAGCAGCCACGGAACCGCCGCCGACGCCGCCGCAGCGCCCGCCGCCGCGGCCCAGCGCATGGCGAAGCTGCGACGGCGCAGAGCCTCCGAAGCGACACGCAGCGCCTCGACGGCGAGGGTCAGTCCGAGCGCGCCGGCGCCGATGGGGCCGGCGCCCAGCAGGTCGCGCGCGAGGCCCAGCGCGAAGACCAGCGGCGCCGGCGTCGCGCCCGGCGCGCGCAGCGCCGCCGCCGCCAGCACGCAGAGCAGCAGGTCCGGGTTCGGGATCGCTCCCGGCTCGGCGGGAATCGGCGCGAGCTCGACCGCGATGGCTGCAAAGCCGACCGCCGCCAGCGCCCCGAGTCTCGCGGCGCGGGCGAGCGCGCTGGCGAGATCGGTCATGGTCGCGGCCCTTCCGTCCGCTCAGCCGCCAAAGCGCCCGGGTCGAGCGAGAAGGGGGCCGCGCCCTGCGGCAGGATCAGCGCGCTCGGCGCGTCGAGCGGCGCTTCGGGCCGCCAACGCAGCACGCGCACGAATTCGAGCAGGCCGTAATCCGCCGACAGCCGCACCCGCGCCGCGCGACCGTCGATCGCGGCGACGATCCCGACGTCGAGATCGGGCGGGAACACGCCGCCATCGCCCGACGTCACCACCTTGTCGCCGACCGAGACGTCCTCGGTCGCGGCCAGGAAGGCGAGGCGCGGCGCCGGCGAGGCGTCGCCGACCAGAACCGCCCGCCTGCCGCTCGGCAGGATCTTGACCGGCACCCGGCTGCTCGGGTCGCTCAGCAGCAGCACCCGCGCGACGCCCTCGCCGACGCCGACGACGCGTCCGACAAGCCCCGCGCCGTCCACCGCCGCCGCGCCGTCCGTCACCCCGTCGCGCCCGCCGATGTTGACGAGCGCGCTCTGGCCGAACGGGCCGCCGGCGTCGGCGATCACCTCGCCGGTGGCGAAGCCGATGCGGGGCGACAGCCGAACATTGTTGAGGGCGCGCAGCCGCGCATTCTCGCGTTCGAGCTCCTGCGCGGCGTCGCGCCAAGCGCGCAGGCGCTGGATCTCGCGGCGCAATTCGCGGTTCTGGGCGTGCACGGCGCTCAGCCGCTCCCAGTCGCGGGCGAGCGTCGCGGCGTCGGCGAGCGGCGCCGCCACCGCGTCCACCGCCGGCGCGAGGACGTCGGCGCTGGCCATGCGCAGCTGCTCGATGCGGGGATTGTCGATCCGCCAGAGCGCGAACAGCGCGAGGCCGACCAGCGCGAGCCCGGCCAGAACGATGCGCCGAACCGCGCGGGCCATCTGCGCGCCAGCATCTTCCCGCAACCTCGCCAAGCCGGGCGAACCTCCTTTTTCTCAGATTGTCAGACGCTGTCCTTCAGAACATGCCGCAACGCGGTCTTGTGCTCCAGCGCCTTGCCCGTGCCCAGCGCGACGCAGTGCAGCGGCTCGTCGGCGACCGAGACCGCGAGTCCCGTCTGCTCGCGCAGCGCCACGTCGAGCGAGCCGAGCAGCGCGCCGCCGCCCGTCAGCATCACGCCGCGATCCACGATGTCGGCGGCCAGATCGGGCGGCGTCGCCTCGAGCGCCACCATCACCGCCTCGACGATCTGCTGCACGGGCTCCGCGAGCGCCTCGGCGATCTGGCCTTGCGTGATCTCGATCTCCTTGGGCACGCCGTTGAGCAGATCGCGGCCGCGGATCTCCATCGCCAGCCCGCGTCCGTCCTCGGGCATCCGCGCCGTGCCGATCTCCTTCTTCACCCGCTCGGCGGTCGATTCGCCGATCAGCAGGTTCTGCTGGCGGCGCAGATAGGAGATGATCGCCTCGTCCATCTTGTCGCCGCCGACCCGCACCGAGCGCGCATAGACGATGTCGCCGAGGCTGAGCACCGCGACTTCCGTCGTGCCGCCGCCGATGTCGACGACCATCGAGCCGGTTGGGTCGCCGAAGGGCATGCCCGCGCCGATGGCCGCGGCGATGGGCTCGGGGATCAGCAGCGCCTTGCGCGCCCCCGCCGCCAGCACCGATTCCATGATCGCCCGCTCCTCCACCGCCGTGGCCCCGTAGGGCACGCAGACGATGATCAGCGGCGCGGCGAAGGAGCCGCGCTTGTGCACGGTCTTGATGAAATGCTTGATCATCGCTTCGGCGACGTCGAAATCGGCGATCACCCCGTCGCGCATCGGCCGGATCGCCTGGATAGACCCGGGCGTGCGGCCGAGCATCAGCTTGGCCTCCTCGCCGACCGCCAGCACGTCCTTCTTGCCGTCCTTGACATGGTAGGCGACCACCGAGGGTTCGTTGAGCACGATCCCCTTGCCCTTGACGTAGACGAGCGTGTTCGCCGTCCCCAGGTCGATCGCCATGTCCGATGAGAACATGCCGAGAATGCCGCTGAACATCCGCGCTCGCCTCTCTCTCCGGTTCGCGCCGGAGCTCCATTGGTCTGCTTCTATAGCGTCAGCCTGTCGCAACCGCAAAGCGATCCCGGTCGGCGCGCCGCCCCCGAGCAAGACGTGATTTCGGTTAACGCCTGATGGCCGAGGCGCGGGTCGGGCGCAAGCGCCGGCGCTTGCGCGCCGGCGCGCGCGGCGTCACTGCGCCGCCGAGATTTCCGAAGCGGGGGCGGATTTCTCGCGCCGCACCAGCAGCTTGTTGAGCGCGTTCACATAGGCGCGAGTCGAGGCGACGATGGTGTCGGTGTCGGCGGCCTGACCGGTGACGATCTTGCCGCCCTCCTCGAGCCGCACCGAGACGGTCGCCTGCGCGTCGGTGCCGTCGGTCACGGCGTGCACCTGATAGAGCTTGAGCGCCGCCTCGTGCGGGACCAGCGCCTTGATCGCGCGGAAGGCGGCGTCGACCGGGCCGTCGCCGTCGGAGGTGTTGCGCCGTTCCTCGCCGTCGATCTCCAGAATCAGGTCCGCCGATTGCGGCGCCTGGGTGCCGCAGATCACGCGCAGGAACTTCACCTGGATGCGGTCGTTCGCCTGCGAGGTGGTCGCGTCGTCGACCAGCGCGCGCAGATCGTCGTCGAACACCTCCTTCTTGCGGTCGGCCAGCGCCTTGAAGCGCAGGAAGGCGTCCTCGAAGGCGTTGTCGCCGAGCTCGTAGCCCAGATCGCGCAGCTTCTCGCGGAACGCGTGGCGGCCCGAATGCTTGCCCATCACGAGGTTCGACTCGGTCAGCCCGACGTCTTCGGGGCGCATGATCTCGAAAGTCTCGGCGTTCTTCAGCACGCCGTCCTGATGGATGCCGGATTCGTGCGCGAAGGCGTTCTTGCCGACGATCGCCTTGTTGTACTGCACGGGAAAGCCCGAGACGGCGGCCACCAGCCGGCTGGCCTGCATGATCTTTCGCGTGTCGACGCCGGTCTCGAAGGGCATGATGTCGCGGCGCACCTTCAGCGCCATCACCACTTCCTCGAGCGCCGCGTTGCCGGCCCGCTCGCCGAGCCCGTTGATCGTGCATTCCACTTGCCGCGCGCCCGCCTCGACGGCGGCCAGCGCGTTCGCCGTCGCCATGCCGAGATCGTTGTGGCAGTGCGTGGAGATCACGCACGCCTCGATCCCGGCGCACCGTTCGCGCAGTCGCCTGATCAGCGAAGCGCTCTCGCCCGGGGCCGTGTAGCCGACGGTGTCGGGGATGTTGATGGTGCGCGCGCCGGCGGCGATGGCCGTGTCTATGGTCTCCACGAGATAGTCGAATTCGGTGCGCGTGGCGTCCATGGGCGACCATTGGACGTCGTCGCAGAGCGCGCGGGCGTGGCGCACCGTCTCGTCGATCTTGGCCAGCACCTGTTCGGGGCTCATGGCGAGCTGGTGCTCGCGATGCAGCGGCGAGGTGCCGATGAAGGTGTGGATGCGCGGCGCGGCGGCGCCCTGCAGCGCCTCCCAGGCGCGGTCGATGTCCTTTTTCGAGGCGCGGGCGAGGCCGCAGATGCGCGCCTTGCGGCAGGCCTCGGCGATGGTCTTCACCGCCTCGAAATCGCCGTCGGAGGCGATGGGAAAGCCGGCTTCGATGATGTCGACGCCCATCTCCTCGAGCAGCTGGGCGATGCGCAGCTTCTCGTCGAGCGTCATGGAGGCGCCGGGCGACTGCTCGCCGTCGCGCAGGGTGGTGTCGAAGATCAGCACGCGGTCGCGTTTGGGCGCCGCCTCGGAGGTGACTGCGTCGGTCATGGCTTCGGCCTTTGACTGTCCCGGAGCGCCCGCCTCTGGCTGGGCCGGTCCGGCGATGGAACATGTGAGCGCTTTACGCCGCAGCGCGTCAGCCTGTGATCCCCCGAGCGCGCGCGCCGCGAGAGGGCGCGCTCAGGGGCGGCTAAGCAGGAGAAGGCCGAGCGGCCACGGACGCTGTGCGCCGCGCGCGGCGGCGAATGCGCTGGAAGGGCGAGCGATCCTCGACATGGGCTTTGGATAGCGCATCTCGTAGGGTGGGGAAAGCGTCGAATCCGCATTCGGACCCGGCGCGTGCGAGCGTGGGGAGGCGGCGGCATGGAGGCGCTGGAGCGGCGGATCGCGCAAGGCCGGGGCGACGCGCCCGCCGATCTCGTGCTGCGCGGCGGGCGGGTCTTCGACCTCGTCGCGGGCGAGTGGATCGCCGGCGACGTCGCCGTCTGCGGCGACATGATCGTCAGCGTCGGCGCGCGCTGCGACGGGGAGGTCATCCTCGACGTCTCCGATCTGGTCCTCGTCCCGGGCTTCATCGACGCGCATCTCCACATCGAAAGTTCGCTGATCACACCCTTGGAGTTCGACCGATGCGTCGCGCCGCGGGGCGTGACCACGGCGATCTGGGACCCGCACGAGATCGCCAACGTGCTCGGCGCCGAGGGGCTCGCCTGGGCGTTGGAGACGAGCGGGCGCACACTGATGGACATCCGCGTGATGCTCTCCTCCTGCGTGCCGTCCACCGAGATGGAGACCTCCGGCGCCCGGCTCGACGCCGAGGCGCTGGCCGCGCTCGCCGACCATCCCCGCGCGCTGGGTCTGGCGGAATTCATGAACTATCCCGGCGTGATCCATCGCGACCCCGGCTGCATGGCCAAGCTGCGCGCTTTCGCGGGCCGCCACATCGACGGTCACGCGCCTATGCTGACGGGCCGCGACCTCGACGCCTATCTCGCCGCCGGCGTGCGCACCGAGCACGAGGCGACGAGCGCTGCGGAGGGCGCGGAGAAGATGCGCAAGGGAATGCGCGTGTTCATCCGCGAGGGCTCGGTCTCCAAGGACCTGCATGCGCTGGCGCCGCTGCTGACCGAGCGGACGTCGCCTTTCATGGCGCTGTGCACCGACGACCGGAACCCGCTCGACATCGCCGAATCGGGGCATCTCGACCATTCGATCCGCACGCTGATCGCGCTGGGCTGTCCGCCGCTCGCGGTCTATCGCGCGGCGAGCCTGTCGGCGGCGGAGGCGTTCGGGCTGAAGGATCGCGGCCTGATCGCGCCGGGGCGCCGGGCCGACATCGCGGCGCTCGACAGTCTGGAGAGTTGTCGGGCGCAGGCGGTGCTCTGCGGCGGCGCGCGCGCCGACGCCGCCGCCTTCGCGGCGCGCGGGACCGTGGCGCCGGTGGGCCGGGGGTCGGTCAAGGCGCGTCGCGTCTCGGCGGAGGATTTCCGCTGGGAGGGCCCGGCGCGCGCGCCAGTGATCGGGGTGATCCCCGGCAAGATCATAACGGAGCACCTGATCGAGGACGTCGAGACCCTCGCCGGCGACCGCCGCCCCGACCCGTCCCGCGACCTGATGCGCATCGGCGTCATCGAGCGGCACGGCAAGGGCGGCGGCATGGCCTGCGGGCTGGTGCGGGGCTTCGGCATGACGCGCGGGGCCATCGCCTCGACCGTCAGCCACGACCATCACAACATCGCCGTGGTCGGGGCGGACTACGCCGACATGGCGCAGGCCGCCAACCGGCTCGGTGAGATCGAGGGCGGCTTCGCCGTGGTCGCGGGCGGCGGGGTGCTGGCCGAACTCGCGCTACCCGTGGCGGGGCTGATGAGTCTCCAGCCGTTCGAGGCGGTGCGCGCCGCGCTGGTCGATTTGCGCCGCGCCGCAGCGTCGCTCGGGGTGACGCTGGAGGAGCCGTTCCTGCAACTTGCCTTCCTCGCTCTGCCGGTGATCCCGCATCTCAAGATCACCGACAGGGGGCTCGTCGACGTCGACCGCTTCGCCCTGATCTGAGGCGCGCCCTGCGCATAGATGAGGCGCCGAGGGGCGGAAAGTCGCACGTCTCGCGTCAGATGCGCGCCTGCGATTTGTGCGCCGCAGCGGAATCATGGCGCGAAATTGCGCAGGCGCTGCGCAATCGCTCAGCGCGCGCGCTTTAATCTTTTCCGTCGCGAGCCGCGCTGTTTTCGTTCCGCCGCACAACACGCGCGCGATGCGCTGCGACAGGAGGATATGGGATGAATTTCCGGATGACGGTTTCGGCGCTGGCGCTGTCGCTCGCGGCTGGCGCGGCCTTCGCGCAGTCGGGCGAGCCGATCAAGGTCGGCGTGCTGCATTCGCTTTCGGGCACGATGGCGATCTCGGAGACGACCCTGAAGGACGTCATGCTGATGCTCGTCGAGGAGCAGAACAAGAAGGGCGGCGTGCTCGGCCGTCCGCTCGAAGCCGTCGTGGTCGATCCCGCCTCCGACTGGCCCCTCTTCGCCGAGAAGGCGCGCGAGCTGATCCAGGTCTCGGGCGTCGACGTGGTGTTCGGCTGCTGGACGTCGGTGTCGCGCAAGTCGGTGCTGCCGGTGTTCGAGGAGCTGAACTCGATCCTGTTCTACCCGGTGCAGTACGAGGGCGAGGAGAGCCAGCGCAACGTGTTCTACACCGGCGCGGCCCCGAACCAGCAGGCGATCCCGGCGGTGGACTACCTGCGCGACGTCGAAAGCGTCGAGCGCTGGGTGCTCGCCGGCACCGACTACGTCTATCCGCGCACGACCAACAAGATTCTCGAAGCCTATCTCCAGTCGCTCGGGGTCGCGCCCGAAGACATCATGATCAACTACACGCCGTTCGGCCATTCCGACTGGCAGACGATCGTCTCCGACATCAAGGCGTTCGGCTCGGCGGGCAAGAAGACGGCCGTGGTCTCAACGATCAACGGCGACGCCAACGTCCCGTTCTACAAGGAACTCGCCAACCAGGGCATCTCCGCCGAGGACATCCCCGTCGTGGCCTTCTCGGTCGGCGAGGAGGAGCTCGCGGGCCTCGACACCGGCCCGCTGGTCGGCCATCTCGCGGCGTGGAACTATTTCATGTCGGTCGACACGCCCGAGAACGACGAATTCATCGAGGCGTGGCAGGCCTTCATCGGCTCCGAGGAGCGCGTGACCAACGACCCGATGGAAGCCCATTACATCGGCTTCAACATGTGGGTGAAGGCGGTCGAGGCCGCCGGGACGACTGACACCGACGCGGTGATCGACGCGATGGTGGGCGTCGCCGTCCCGAACCTCTCGGGCGGCTTCTCGGCGATGATGCCCAACCACCACATCACCAAGCCGGTGCTGGTGGGCGAGATTCAGGCCGACGGCCAGTTTGAGACCGTGTGGGAGACCTCGGGCCTCGTGCCGGGCGACGCATGGTCGGACTACCTGCCGGAGTCGGCGAAGATCATGTCCGACTGGCAGGCCCCCATGTCCTGCGGGAACTTCAACGTCGAGACCGGGCAGTGCGGCGGGCTGAACCAGTAAGCCTCAGGACGTTTCCCCTGCGCTGACCGCAAAGGGGCCGGGCGTTCCTCCCCCGCCCGGCCCCGCCTTTTCTTCTGGAGCCCGCATGCGCGTTCTCGTTCTTCTGTTCGCCCTGCTGATCGCGCCCTTCGCCGCCGCTCAGACGCTCGAAGAGATCGCGCCGAGGCTCGCCGAGGGCGATTTCGACGCGCGCTCCCGCGTCGTGGCCGAGATCGGCGCGACAGGCGACCCGCGCGCGACCGACCTGCTGGCGCTTCTGGGCGAGGGCGACCTCGCGATTCTGAAGCGCAACGGGCGGCTGGTGCGCGTGGAAAAGGTCAAGCGCGACAGCTTCGCCTTCGACGTCTTCACGGGCGAGGCCTATGGCGAGATCGGGCGGCGCGACGCCGACGCGATACGCGTCAACAACACGCTGCGCCGGGCGATTTCCGCGGCGGTGGGCGCGCTCACCCTGCGCAGCCCCGACGCCGCCGTGCGGCGCGACGCGGCCGCGGCGATCTTCCGCAGCCAGGACCCGGCGCAGATCGAAGCCGTCGAAGCGGCCCTTGCGGCGGAGAGCGATCCGGGCGTGGCGCGCGCATTGTCGGAAGCGCGTGCCGCGGCGCTGCTGAAATCCGACCGCCCCGCCGCCGACCGCGTCGAGGCTTTCGCCGCGCTGACCGCGCGCGCCGACCGCGAAGCCCTTTCGCTCGTGATCGCCGCCGAGACCGACCCGGCCCCCGAAGTCGCCGCCGCCGCCGCCGCCGCGCGCGCCGACATCGAGCGCATCCAGGCCCAATGGGGGCTCGCGCGAAACATATGGTTCGGCCTGTCGCTCGGCTCGGTGTTGATGCTCGCCGCCATCGGCCTCGCCATCACCTTCGGCGTGATGGGCGTTATCAACATGGCGCATGGCGAGTTGGTGATGCTCGGCGCCTACACGACTTATGCCGTGCAGGAGATCATCCGCCAGAACGCGCCCGGCCTGTTCGACTGGTCGCTCGCCATCGCCCTGCCGCTCGCCTTCCTCGTGGCCGGCGCCGTGGGCGTCGCGATCGAGCGGGGCGTGGTGCGCTTTCTCTACGGCCGTCCGCTTGAGACGCTGCTCGCCACCTGGGGCGTCTCGCTGATCCTCCAACAGGCGGTGCGCTCGCTCTTCGGGCCGACCAACCGCGAAGTCGGCAACCCCTCCTGGATGTCGGGCGCCTTCGAAGTCGGGCAGTTGACCATCACCTACAACCGCTTCTGGATCCTGATCTTCTCTCTGGCGGTGTTCGCCGCGCTGCTGCTGCTGCTCAAGCGCACGCCGCTCGGCCTGCAGATGCGCGCCGTCACCCAGAACCGCCGCATGGCCGACGCGATGGGCGTGCGCACGGGTTGGGTCGACGCGATGACCTTCGGCCTCGGCGCGGGCGTCGCGGGCGTGGCGGGCGTCGCGCTCAGCCAGATCGACAACGTCTCGCCCAATCTCGGGCAGGGCTACATCGTGGATAGCTTCATGGTCGTGGTGTTCGGCGGCGTCGGCAATCTCTGGGGCGCGCTCGCCGGCGCGTTCACGCTCGGCGTCGTAAACAAGTTCCTCGAGCCTTACGCGGGCGCGGTGCTGGCCAAGATCCTCGTTCTGGTGGCGATCATCCTGTTCATCCAGAAGCGACCTCGCGGCCTGTTCGCGCTGCGCGGCCGGGCGGTGGAGGCGTGAGGATGGGCTTTCTCGACGCGCGCTCCGCGATCTTTCTCGGCCTGCTCGCCATCGTCACGGTGGCGGTGCCCCTGATGAGCCTTGTCGCCCAGCCGGGCTCGGGCGTCCATCTGCCGTCCTACGCGGTGTCGCTGTTCGGCAAGTATCTTTGCTATGCGCTGCTCGCCCTCGCGGTGGACCTGATCTGGGGCTACGCGGGCATCCTCTCGCTGGGCCATGGCGCCTTTTTCGCGCTCGGCGGTTATGCGATGGGCATGCATCTGATGCGCGAGATCGGGCCGCGCGGGGTGTACGGCAACCCGATCCTGCCCGACTTCATGGTGTTCCTGAACTGGCCCGAGCTGCCCTGGTTCTGGCTCGGCTTCGACATGTTCTGGTTCGCGGCCCTGATGGCGATGTTCGTCCCCGGCCTGCTCGCCTTCGTGTTCGGCTGGTTCGCCTTCCGCAGCCGCGTGTCGGGCGTCTATCTCTCGATCATCACGCAGGCGATGACTTACGCGCTGATGCTCGCCTTTTTCCGCAACGAGATGGGCTTCGGCGGCAATAACGGCCTGACCGACTTCAAGGACGTGCTCGGCTTCAGCATGCAATCCGACACGACCCGCGCCGGGCTTTTCGTCGCGACCGCGCTGGCGCTGGGCGGCGGCTATGTGCTGTGCCGCTGGATCACCCGCTCGCGCGCCGGCAAGGTGCTGGCTGCGGTGCGCGACGCCGAAAGCCGGACGCGCTTCCTCGGCTATCGGGTCGAGTATTACAAGCTGTTCGTCTTCACCGTCTCGGCGATGCTGGCGGGGCTCGCGGGCGCGCTCTACACGCCGCAGGTCGGCATCATCAACCCGTCGGAATTCTCTCCGGCCAACTCCATCGAGATCGTGGTGTGGGTGGCGGTCGGCGGGCGCGGCACGCTGGCGGGCGCGGCGCTCGGCGCGTTGATCGTCAACGCCGCCAAGACGCTGCTCACGGGGTGGTTCCCCGAAGTCTGGCTGTTCGCGCTGGGCGCCATCTTCGTGGGCGTGACGCTGTTCCTGCCGAAGGGCGTGCTCGGTCTAATCGAGACGCGGCGCCAGAAGCGCGTCCCGCCCGACGCGGCGCGCCAGCCGCAACCCGAACCGGCGGAGTAGCGCGATGGTCACGGCGGCGCAGGGGTCCATTCTCTATCTCGACGGCGTGTCGGTCAGCTTCGACGGCTTCCGCGCGATCAACAGCCTCAGCCTCGTGCTGAAACCGGGCGAGATGCGCGCGATCATCGGCCCGAACGGGGCGGGGAAGACCACGATGATGGACATCGTGACCGGCAAGACGCGGCCCGACGCGGGCGACGTGCTGTTCGACGGGACCCACGATCTCACCCGCCTCGACGAGGCCGAGATCGCGCGCCTCGGCGTGGGCCGCAAGTTCCAGAAGCCGACCGTCTTCGAGACGCTGAGCGTCGAGGACAACCTGCTGCTGGCGCTGAAGGGGGCGCGCGGCGTGCTCGACGTTCTGCTCGCGCGCCTCAGCGGGGCGGAGCGCCGCCGCATCGACGAACTGCTCGGCCTGATCCGGCTGGGCGACCGCCGCGCCGAGATGGCCGCCGACCTTTCGCATGGCCAGAAGCAGTGGCTCGAGATCGGGATGCTGCTGGCGCAGGACCCCAAGGTGCTGCTGGTGGACGAGCCGGTGGCCGGCATGACCGACGTGGAGACGATGCAGACCGCCGAGCTTCTGCGCGAGGTGGCCGGCGCGCATTCCGTCGTCGTGGTCGAGCACGACATGGCCTTCGTGCGCGAGCTGGGCGTGAAAGTCAGCGTGCTGCACGAGGGCTCGGTGCTGGCGGAGGGGTCCATCGACCATGTCAGCGCCGACCAGAAGGTCATCGACGTGTATCTGGGGCGCTGAGCATGCTGTCTGTCGAGAAAGTCGATCTGCATTACGGCGCGGCGCAGGCGCTGCGGCGCGTCAGCCTGACCGCCGAGCCCGGAAGGATCACCTGCGTTCTGGGGCGCAACGGCGTCGGCAAGACCTCGCTTCTGCGCGCGGTTATGGGTCAGCAAGCGATCAGCGCCGGGACGATCAGCTGGGAAGGCGCCGCCCTCGGGCGGATCGCGCCCCATGAGCGCGCCCGCCGCGGCATGGCGCTGGTGCCGCAGGGCCGCGAGATCTTCCCGCTGCTGACCGTGCGCGAGAACTTGGAGACCGGCTTCGCGCCGCTCGCGCGGCCCGAGCGCTTCGTGCCTTCGGAAGTGTTCGACCTGTTCCCGGTGCTGCGCGACATGCTGCGCCGGCGCGGCGGCGATCTCTCGGGCGGCCAGCAGCAGCAACTCGCCATCGGCCGCGCGCTGGTGACGCGCCCGCGCTTTCTCGCCCTCGACGAGCCGACCGAAGGCATCCAGCCGTCGATCATCAAGGACATCGGGCGCGCGCTGAGTTGGCTGCGGGGCAGGGGCGACATGGCGATCCTGCTGGTCGAGCAGTATCTCGACTTCGCCCGCGAACTGGCCGACAGCTTCGTCGTGCTCGAGCGCGGCGAAGTCGCCGCCTCCGGTCCCGCATCCGATCTCGACGCCCCGGAGGTGCGGCGGCTGCTGACCGTCTGAAGCGCGCGGGCCCCCGGATGCGCTCTGCGCCTCAGCGGGTGAGCGCGCGCATCGCCCGGTCGAGCCCTTCGAGCGTCATCGGAAACATCCGGCCTTCGGTAAGCGTCGCGATCATGCCGATCGACTGCGTCCAGCCCCAGCTTTCCTGCGGAACCGGATTGATCCAGGCGTGCGAGGGCCAGTGCGCGCAGACCCGGCGCATCCAGGTCTCTCCGGATTCGGCGTTCCAGTGCTCGGACGCGCCGCCGGGCTGAACGATCTCCCACGGGCTCATCGACGCGTCGCCGACGAGGACCAGCCGCCAGTCCGGCCCGAAGCGGCGCATCAGCTCCTTGGTGGGGGTCGTCTCGTCATAGCGGCGCCGGCTGTCCTTCCAGACCGCTTCGTAGAGGCAGTTGTGGAAGTAGTAATGCTCGAAATGCTTGAACTCGCTGCGAGCCGCCGAGAACAGTTCCTCGACCACAGCGACATGGTCGTCCATCGAGCCGCCGACGTCGAGCAGCAGCAGCACTTTCACCGCGTTGTGGCGTTCGGGGCGGGTGCGGATGTCGAGAAAGCCCCGGCGGGCGGTGTGCGTTATGGTGCCGTCGAGGTCGAACTCCTGCCGCGCGCCGTCGCGCGCCCAGCGGCGCAGGCGGCGCAGCGCGAGCTTCATGGTGCGCGAGCCGATCTCGGCGTCGTCGGCGTAATCCCTGAACTCGCGCTTGTCCCACACCTTCACCGCGCGGCGATGGCGGCTTTCGCTCTGGCCGATCCGCACGCCCTCCGGGTTGTAGCCATAGGCGCCGAAGGGCGACGTTCCCGCCGTGCCGATCCACTTGCTCCCGCCCTGATGCCGGCCCTGCTGATCGGCGAGGCGCTGGCGCAGCGTCTCCATAAGCTTGCCCCAGCCGCCGAGGCTGTCGACGAGCTTCTTCTCCTCTTCGGTGAGGTGCTTCTCGGCGAGCTTGCGCAGCCAGTCCTCGGGGATGGCGCGGGGCGCGGCGCCGTCGGACGCGCCGCCGACGGCCTCGACGCCCTTGAAATGCGCCGCGAAGACGCGGTCGAACAGGTCGAAGCGCCGCTCGTCCTTGATCAGGGCGGCGCGGGCGAGGTGGTAGAACGCCTCGACGTCGAAATCGGCGAGCCCCGCCTGTACGCCCTCGATCAGCGCGAGATATTCGCGCAGCGAGACTGGCGCGCCGGCGGCGCGCAGGGCGAGGAAGAAACCTGCGAACATGCGCGCGACGATAGCGCGCGGCTCAAAGCGGCGACAGCCCGAAAAGCCCGAGCAGCAGCGCCAGCGCCGCCGCGGCGACCAGCGCCGCGAAGCCATGGGCGAAGGCGTACTGGACGCGGTCGGCGGTGGCGCCGCCGCGCCGGGCCGCGCGCAGCCAGCCGAGCGCCGCGCCGGCGATGAAGGCGAGGATCAGGATCATCCGCGCTCTCTAGCGGACCGGAGCCGCCGGGGGAAGCTGTCAGGCGAGCAGGGCGAGCGCGCCGACCGACAAGAGCGTCGAGAGCACGATGGCGCGCGCGATCGACTCGGTCGGCGCGCCGTAGCGCAGCGCCAGTGCGAAGGGCATCGCCCCGCAGGGGCCGGCGGCGGTGAGGATCGCGAGCCGCCGCGCCTCGGGGTCGGCGGCGGGCAGAGCGGCGGAGGCGAGCAGAAAGACCAGCGGGTGCAGCGCGATCTTGAGCGCGACCGCCGACAAGGCGGCCCCGTCGAGGCGCAGGGCGGCGAACCCGCTCAGGGTGACGCCGAGCGCGAACAGCATCATCGGCGCGCCCGCCGCGCCCATGAAGCGGGCGAACGTCTCCACGCCCTTGTGCAGTTCGATCCCGGAAAGGTTCACCGCGAGTCCGGCGAGCACCCCCAGCGTGACGGGGTTGGAGAACACCGCCGTCAGCGTGCGCCCCAGCCCCGCCCCGCCCGTGCGCGCGATGTCGAGCATGACTGACGCGGCGGCGAAGAGCGCGAGGCTGTCGACGACCACGATCGCGACGATGGGCGGGCGCGCCGCCGCGCCGTAGAGCCCTTCGGCGATCGGCAGGACGAAGAACACATGGTTCACGAAGACCGCGCTCATGCCCAGCAGCAGCGACTCGCGCGCGCCCCTACCGAACACGAATCGCGCGAGCGCCGCGCCGAGCGCCCAGAGCGCGAGCGTGCAGCCGAGCCAGACGGCGAGCAGCGGCGCGTGGAAGCCGGAGCCTGGCGCCTGCGCGATCAGGCCGAAGAGCAGCGGCGGCACCGAGACCGTGAGGCCGATCCGGTTCACCGCCGCCGCATCCGCCGCCGAGACTTGGCCGCGCGCGCCCATCGCATAGCCGAGCGCGGGGGCCGCGAAAATCGGCAGGATCGCGCCGGTCAGCGCGTCGAGGACGCTCATCGGCGGTCTCGGCGAAGGGAGGCGCCTATTTGCGCAGGCGCCGGGCGTTGGCGCGGGTGCGGGCGCCGATCGGGCGCAGCGCGGCTTCCGCGACCGAGGTCGCATTCGCCCCGCGCGCGGCGGCGGTCATCGCCTTTTCCGCGGCGGCGGCGAAGGCTGCGGGCTTTTCGAGAAACATCTTTGCTGCTTCCGGCCCGCTCATCGCGCCCTGCGCCATCATCATCGTGCGGCGCAGGATGACCTCGCCCGCCGACATCGACATTTTCGCATAGGCCGTGTTCAGGCGCGACCAGCTCTGCATCGCCTTCATCGTCGCCGGATCGAAGAACATGGCGGGCGCTCCTTCTTGCTGCGGTGCAGCATAGGGGATTTCGTGACGGTTGTCGCGCGGATTCGGCGCCGCGGCTCATTCGCCGCGGCGGCGCGCCATGAAGGCGAGGCGTTCGAACAGATGCACGTCTTGCTCGTTCTTCAGAAGCGCGCCGTGCAGGCGCGGCAGCGCCGACCGGGCGTCGGCGCGCAGGTCCGCCGCGTCGAGATCGTCGGCCATCAGCAGGCGGATCCAGTCGAGCGCCTCCGAGGTGGAGGGCTTCTTCTTGAGCCCCGGCGTCTCGCGCAGCGCGTAGAACTGATTCAGCGCCTCGCGCAGCAGGGTCTGCTTCACGTCGGGGAAATGGACCTGCACGATCTGCGCCAGCGTCTCGGCGTCCGGAAAGCGAATGTAGTGGAAGAAGCAGCGGCGCAGGAAGGCGTCCGGCAACTCCTTCTCATTGTTCGAGGTGATGATGACGATGGGGCGGTGACGGGCGCGGATCGTCTCGCCGGTTTCGTAGACGAAGAACTCCATGCGGTCGAGTTCCTGCAGTAGATCGTTGGGAAACTCGATGTCGGCCTTGTCGATCTCGTCGATCAGCAGGACGGTCTTTTCTTCGGCGTCGAAAGCCTCCCACAGCTTGCCCTTGCGGATGTAGGCGGCGATGTCGGCGACGCGGGCCTCGCCGAGCTGGCTGTCGCGCAGGCGGCTGACGGCGTCGTATTCGTAGAGGCCCTGTTGCGCGCGGGTGGTGGACTTCACCGACCATTCCAGCAGCCGCAGGCCCAGCGCGTCGGCGATCTGTCGCGCGAGTTCGGTCTTGCCTGTGCCGGGCTCGCCCTTGACCAGCAGCGGTCGCTCGAGCGCGATGGCGGCGTTGACCGCGAGCCTCAGATCATCGGCGGCGACATAATCGCGCGCGCCCTCGAACCGCATGTCCCGCCCTCCGCCAATGCTGCGGATGCGAGCCTACCAGCGGTTGCAAAGGGCGCAAGACCCTTCGGTTTTTATCGACACGCCAGAGCCTTCGCTCTATATGTCCGGCCAAAATCAGGCGGCGCGGCGCACTACGCGCGGCGGTCGGCCACACGACAGGAGAGGGCGACCTCAATGACGGTGCAGGGCGTGATCAAGGCCGAATACCTCCCGAGCGACGACGAACCTTTCATGTGCGATCGTCACAAGGAGTTCTTCCGCAAGCGTCTGACGGCGCTCAAGCGCGAGATCCTCGACGAGAGCCGCGAGACGCTGGAGGCGATGCAGGAGGGGGCGGTCAACATCCCGGACCTCGTCGACCGCGCCTCCGCCGAGACCGACCGCGCGCTGGAGCTGCGCACCCGCGACCGCCAGCGCAAGCTGAT
>NZ_DAIQNN010000009.1:0-76739 GCF_036788415.1 Rubrimonas sp.
GCCGAGCGCCTTCAGATGGCCCATCGCGTAGTCATAGGTGTTCTCGCCCTGCTCGCGGCTGGTGATGTAGAACACCTCGACGCCGTTCTCGGCGCAGAAGTCGAGGAATTCGCGGGCGCCTGGGGCGGCGACGATCCCGTTGGTCGGGATCCACGAATCCCAGATCGGATCGTCGAAGAAATCGATCCCCTGCGCGACCAGATGGCCCCAGTATTCGAGCGGCTGCAGGATGGTGTCGTCCATGTCGGTGACCACGGCGAGCGGTCGGTCGCCCTCCTTGCGCGCGGCGAGCGCGGCTTCGACATGCATGCGCGCGACGTTGAAGCCCTGATGATAGAGCGCGCGGTACTCGGCGGCGGTCTGCTTCCAGGCGACGGCGTAGAGCAGCGGGTTGGCGAAGGTCGGGTCGGCCTGTTCCTGCGCTGCGGCGGGCAGGGCGAGAGCGGCGGCGAGAAGCGGGGCGGCGAGAATGCGCATGGAGGCCTCCGGCGGCGGTTTGCGGGACGTCCCGGGTAGCCGCAGGGGGCGACGTTATCGCGACCGGACGGCGACGATGGCGTGACGCTTTCGGGTTCCGCAGCGGCGGGCGCGCGCGGGGCGAAACGGAAGGCCGAGCGCCGCGCCTCAGCTCTTCGACGGCTTCGGCGCCGTCTCCGGCCCCGACGCCTCGGCCGCGTCCGACAGCATGTCGAGCGCCTGACCGACGCTCGCCTCGCGGACCCTGGCCCGGCCCAGCGCGCCGAACTCGCGCCGCGTCTCGACCGTGTCGGCGCCGCGGCGCGCGCAGGCGAAATGCACCAACCCCTCGGGCTTGCGGTCCGAGCCGCCGGGGCCGGCGACGCCGGTCACCGCCACCGCCACATCGGCGCGCGAGGCGGCGAGCGCGCCTTCGGCCATCGCGCGGGCCACCGCTTCGGACACCGCGCCGAAGCGCGCGATCAGATCGGGCGGTACGCCGAGCAGGTCGGATTTCGCCTCGTTGGAATAGGTGACGAAGCCGCGCTCGACCACTGCGGAGGAACCGGGAATGTCGGTCAGCGCCGCAGACACCAGCCCGCCGGTGCAGCTTTCGGCCAGCGCGACTTTCAGCCCGCGCGCCTTCAGCGCGGTCAGCGCGGCGCGGGCCTTCGCCTCGTGGAGCCGCGTCACAGCAGCGCCCCATGCGCGACGATGGCGGCGGCGGAGGCTACGAGGGCGGCCATGACGCCGGCGGCGACGTCGTCGAGCATGATCCCCCAGCCGCCGGGCAGGCGCTCGATCCGCCGGATCGGCGGCGGCTTGAGGATGTCGAAGAAGCGGAAGGCGGCGAAGCCCAGAACCCAGCCCGGCCAAGGAAATAGCGAACTCGGCTGGTCCATCAGCCACAGTCCCAGCGACAGCGGCCAGAGCGCGATCAGCATCCCGACCACTTCGTCGATCACGACTTCGCCGGGATCGGCGACGCCCGCCTGCGCCGCATAGGCCGCGCTCGCCCAGACGCCGAGCGCGAAGAGCGCCGCCGTGGCGCCGGCCATCAGCGGGAATCCCCCCGCCGCGTGCAGGCCCCAGGCCAGCGGGATGGCGGCGAGCGAGCCCCATGTGCCCGGCGCTTCGGGCAGGCGGCCGATGCCGAACACCGTCGCGGCGAGCGCGATCCCGTTCATTCGACATGCCCGGCGACTGGCCCCACCAGCGCGGCGGCGGCTTGCGCGGCGATGCCTTCCGCGCGCCCGGTGAAGCCGAGGCGTTCGGTCGTGGTGGCCTTGACGTTGACGCGCTCCGGCGCGCAGCAGGCGATCTCGGCGATGCGGGCGCGCATCGCATCGGCGTGCGGGCCGATCTTCGGGCGCTCGCAGATGACCGTGACGTCGAGATTGCCGACGCGATAGCCGCGCGCCTGCGCCAGATCGAGCGCATGACGCAGGAACTGGTCCGACGCCGCGCCCTTCCATTGCGGGTCCGACGGCGGGAACCAGCGCCCGATGTCGCCGAGCGCGAGCGCCCCGAGCACGGCGTCGGTCAGCGCGTGCAGCGCCACGTCGCCGTCCGAATGGGCGAGAAAGCCCCGGTCGTGCGGCACTTTCACGCCGCAGAGCATCAGATGGTCGCCGGGACCGAAGGCGTGCACGTCGAAGCCCGAGCCGATCCGCGTCTCCATCGCTCTCTCCGCTGCGATCAGCCGCTCGGCGCGGGCGAAGTCGCCGGGCCGGGTGATCTTGAAATTGTCCGCCTCGCTCTCGACCAGCGCGACGCGCAGCCCGGCGCGGCGGGCGATTTCGGCGTCGTCCGGCGCGATGGGGTCGGCGTTGGCGCGGTGGGCGGCGAGGATCGGGGCGAAGCGGAAGCCCTGCGGCGTCTGCGCGCGCCATGCGCCCTCGCGAGGGATCAGATCGCCGCAGGCCCCGTCCTCCTCGCGGCGCAGCGCGTCCACGATGGGGATGGCGGCGCAGGCGCCGGGGGCGTCGGCCAGCGCGTCGATCACCGAGTCGATCACGCGCAGAGAGACGAAGGGGCGGGCGGCGTCGTGGATAAGCACGGCGTCCGGCGGGTCCCCCGCCAGCGCCTCGAGCGCGCGCAGCACGCTGTCGGCGCGCTCGGCGCCGCCTTCGACCACGCGGATCGGCTTGGCGGCGGGCAGGGCGCGGGTGGCGGCGTCGTAGAAGGCGCGGTGCTCGGGGCGGATCGCGACGCAGAGATCGCTCACGCGCGGCGCGTCGAGAAACCGCGCCATGCTGCGGGCGAGGATGGCCGCGCCTCCGACTTCGCGATACTGCTTCGGCGGGCCGTCGCCGGCGCGCACGCCCTTGCCCGCCGCCACGATCACCGCACTCACCCGCATGCGCGTTTTCCGCCCCGCTCTGCCGACTTTCGCGCCGCGACGCTAATCGCGGCGCTTGCCGGGGGCAAGGCGGCGCGGTATTGCCTTAATTGATGCACAAGGATTAGGCGCGATGCCCTTCTCTGTCGGAAACCTCGCCATCCGCTCGCCCGTTCTGCTCGCGCCGATGGCGGGGATCACGGACGCGCCCTTCCGCCGGCTGGTCGCGCGCTTCGGCGCGGGGCTCGTCGTCTCGGAGATGGTGGCGAGTCGCGAGATCGTGGAAGCGCACAAGGGCGCGCGCGCGCGGGCCGAGATCGGCGGGACCGGCGGCGTGCCCACCTCCGTCCAGATCGCCGGGCGGGAGGCGCGCTGGATGGCAGAGGCCGCCCGCATCGCCGAGGCGCGCGGCGCCGATCTCATCGACATCAACATGGGCTGCCCGGCCAAGAAGGTCACTGGCGGCTGGTCGGGCGCGGCGCTGATGCGCGCGCCCGACCACGCGCTATCGCTGATCGAGGCGGTCGTGAAGGCGGTGCGCGTTCCGGTGACGCTGAAGATGCGCCTGGGCTGGGACGCGGACGAGATCACCGCGCCCGACCTCGCGCGGCGCGCGGAGGAGGCGGGCGTCGCGATGATCGCGGTGCATGGGCGCACGCGAGCGCAGTTCTACAAGGGGCGCGCCGACTGGGCTGCGATCGCGCAGGTGCGGCGGGCCGTCTCGGTTCCCCTCGTCGCCAATGGCGACGTGACCGACGCGGCGAGCGCGCAGGCGGCGCTGGCGGCGTCCGGTGCGGATGCGGTGATGGTCGGGCGGGGCGCGCAGGGCGCGCCGTGGGTTCCGGCGCGGATCGCGGCTGCGCTGGAGGGGAGGGCTTTCGCCGAACCCGGTCTCGCGGCGCGGCGCGACCTGATCCTCGAGCATCGCGAGGCGATGCTCGGCTTCTACGGGCGGGAGTTAGGGGTGCGGGTCGCGCGCAAGCATCTGGTCTGGGCGCTGGAGCGCATCCCGGGAATGCAGGCGACGGCGCGCGCCGTCGTGCGGCTCGACGCGCCCGAGGCAGTGGCGGGGGCGCTGCGCGATGGGTTCGCTGCGGCGATGGACGAAAGGGCGGCGGCGTGAACTCGGTCGATTTCGAAGCGGTCTGGAATGCGCTGCCGCAGCCTGCGCTGCTGTTCGGCCTCGACGACGCGGTGATCGCGGCGAACGCCGCCGCCGAGGCGTTTTTCTCGTCCTCGGTCGCGCACCTCATGCGCCGCAGGCTCGGCGACTTCGCCTCCGAAGCGAGCCGGCTGGCCGATCTGGCGGCGCGCGCGCGCTCGGGCGCGGTGTCGCTTGCGGACCGCGGGATCGAGCTGATCGCGCCCGACGGCAAGCCGCGCACGGTGGACGTGCAGCTCGCGGCGCTCGACTCCGAGGGCGGGGGGCTCCTGCTCCTGATCCAGCCGCGCTCGATCGCCGAGCAGATGGACCGCTCGCTGACCCACCGCGCCGCCGCCCGCTCGGTGACCGGCATGGCGGCGATGCTCGCGCACGAGATCAAGAACCCGCTCGCCGGCATCTCGGGGGCGGCGCAGCTGCTGGAGATGTCGCTCGGCGACCCGGAGCGCGAGCTGACGACGCTGATCCGCGAGGAGAGCAAGCGGGTGGAGAAGCTGCTGGAGCGCGTCGAGGCCTTCGGCGACACCCGGCCCCGTCCCAAGGCGCCGCTCAACATTCATGACGTGATCGACCGCGCCCAGCGCGCCGCCGAGGCCGGGTTCGCGCGGCATGTGCGCTTCTTCACCGAATTCGACCCGTCGCTGCCGCCGATCCCCGGCGACCCCGACACGCTGATGCAGGTGTTCCAGAACCTGTTGAAGAACGCCGCCGAGGCGACGCCGCAAGTCGGCGGCGTGATCATGATCCGCACCGCCTACAGCCCTGGCGTCGCCATCGCGGGTCTGGGCGGCGGGCGCGAGAGCGTGCCGTTGCTCGTCAGCATCCAGGACAACGGCTCGGGCGTGCCGCCCGAGATCAAGCCCGACATCTTCGAGCCTTTCGTCACGTCCAAGGCGGCGGGCTCCGGGCTCGGCCTCGCGCTCGTGTCGAAGGTCATGGCCGATCATGGCGGCGTCGTCGAATGCGACAGCGAACCTGGCTGGACCGTGATGCGTCTGCGCTTTCCCGTCTGGCGCGAGGCGCGCAGCAAGGTGAAGGAGACGGCCCGATGACCCTGCCGAGCCTGGGGACGGTCCTGCTGGCCGACGACGACCGCGCGATCCGCACGGTGCTGACGCAGGCGATCACGCGGGCGGGGTGCCGGGTGCGCGCCACCGGCTCGGCCAATACGCTGTGGCGCTGGGTCGAGGACGGGGAGGGCGACCTCATCGTCACCGACGTGGTGATGCCCGACGGCGACGGGCTCGACCTGTTGCCCGCGATCAAGCGCAAGCGGCCCGACTTGCCGGTGATCGTGATGAGCGCGCAGAACACGGTGATGACCGCCATCCGCGCCGCCGAGGCCGGGGCCTACGAATACCTCCCCAAGCCCTTCGACCTGAAGGAAGTCCTCGCCCATATCCGCAAGGCGTTGAGCGCCAAGGGCGCCCGCGGCGCCGGCGAGGCGGCCGAGCCCGCACGCGACGAGGCGATGCCGCTGATCGGCCGCAGCCCCGCCATGCAGGACGTCTACCGCATCATGGCGCGGCTGATGAACACCGACCTCACCGTGATGATCAACGGCGAGAGCGGCACCGGCAAGGAGCTGGTGGCGCGCGCGCTGCACAATTTCGGGCGGCGCAAGACCGGGCCGTTCGTCGCGATCAACATGGCGGCGATCCCGCGCGATCTGGTCGAGTCGGAGCTTTTCGGTCATGAGCGCGGCGCCTTCACCGGCGCGACCGAACGAATGAAGGGCAAGTTCGAGCAGGCGCAGGGCGGGACCCTCTTTCTCGACGAGATCGGCGACATGCCGCCCGAAGCGCAGACGCGGCTGCTGCGGGTGCTGCAGGACGGCGAGTTCACCACGGTCGGCGGACGCACGCCGATCAAGGCCGATCTGCGCATCGTCGCCGCCACCCATCAGGATCTGCGCGAGCTGATCGCCGAAGGGCGCTTCCGCGAGGACCTGTTCTACCGCCTCAACGTCGTGCCGATCCGCCTGCCGCCGCTGCGCGAGCGCGTCGAGGACGTGCCCGACCTCGCGCGCGCTTTCCTGCGCCGGGCGGAGGCCGAAGGCCTGCCGCGCAAGTCGATCTCGCAAGCCGCGCTCGACCTGTTGCGCGGCCAGAGCTGGCCCGGTAACGTCCGCGAGCTTGAGAACCTGATGCGGCGGCTCGCCGCGCTCTGCGCCGACGACATGATCGACGCGGCGATGGTCGAGCAGGAACTCGCCGCGCGGCCCTCCTCGGCGAGCGAGGTGGGGCCGGAGGGCGGCGACACGCTGTCCTCGGCGGTGGAGGTCCATCTTCGGCGCTATTTCGCCCTGCATGGCGACCAGTTGCCGCCGCCGGGCCTCTACGACCGGGTGCTGCGCGAAGTCGAATTGCCGCTGATCGCGCTGACCTTGTCGGCGACCCGGGGCAACCAGCTGAAGGCCGCCGACCTGCTCGGGCTCAACCGCAACACGCTGCGCAAGCGCATCCGCGAACTTGACATCCCAGTCACGCGGGGCAAGAAACTGATGTAGCCGGGCAACACTTCGTCCGGTTGGGCGGGGGCGAATGGCGCGCGCAGGCACAGCAGACGGCGAGTTCGCGTCCTCCGACGCCGGAGCGCCGGCGGGCGAAGCGTTGGGCGACGCGACGCGCGAGCCGCCCCGCCTCGCCACTCGCACGCGGGCGCGGCTGACGCTCGCTCTGGCGCTCCTCGGGCCTGTCTTCGGGCTGGCGACGGCGCTGGTGCTGCGCGACGCGCGCGAAGGGATCGCCGACAGCGCGCTGGTGCGCACCGTGCTGCTCGCCGATCTGGCCTACATCCTCGTGCTGATCGGTTTGATCGCCTGGACGATCTCGCGCGCGGTGGCGGCGCGGCGGCAGCGTTCGGCGGGCGCGAAGCTGCATCTCCGGCTGACGGGGCTGTTCTCGCTGGTCGCGCTCGCGCCGACGATCATGGTGGCCCTGTTCGCGACGCTGACGGTCAATTTCGGCATGGAGAGCTGGTTCTCGGCGCAGGTCGGAAGCGTCGTGCGCAATGCGCTGCAGGTCGCGCAGGCCTATGAGCAGGAGCATCGCGGCTCGATCCGGGGCGACGCGCTGGCGATGGCGAACGATCTCAACCGCGCCGCTGGCCTCGGCATCGACGACGCCGCGCTGGTCGAGCTGGTGCGCCAGCAATCGATCCTGCGCGAGCTGCCCTCGGCCTATGTGCTCGACGGCGACGGCGACATCCTCGCGCGCGGCGAGTTCAGCTATCTGTTCACCCTCACCCGCCCGACGCCGGAGCAGTTCGCGCAGGCGCGCGCGGGCGAGCTGGTGCTGATCGACGACACCGAGAACAACGAGCTGCGGGCGCTCGTGCATCTGACCTCCTTCATCGACAGCTATCTGTTCATCACCCGCCGAATCGAAGGCGACGTGCTGCTGCTGCTCGACGAGACGCGGGAGACCGTGGCGCTCTACGAGCGGCTCGAGCGCGAGCGCGGGCGGGTTCTGTTCGACTTCGCGCTGCTCTATCTGGGGTTCGCGGCGCTGGTGGTGCTGGCCGCGGTGTGGATGGGGATGTGGCTCGCCGAACGGCTTGCGCGCCCGATCGGGCGGCTGGCGGGCGCCGCCGAACGGGTCGGCGCCGGCGATCTCGATTTGCGCGTCAAGGAGGAGAAGGGCGACGACGAGGTGGCGATCCTCAGCCGCGCCTTCAACCGCATGACCGGACAGCTCAAGGGCCAGCGCGACGCGCTGATCGACGCCCACCGCGAGACCGAGCGTCGCCGCCGCTTCACCGAAGCCGTGCTGTCGGGGGTCAGCGCCGGGGTGGTCGGGCTCGACGCGCAGGGCAAGGTCGAGCTGATCAATGGCGCGGCCGCAGCGATGCTCAGCCTCGACTCCGAGGCCGCGCGTGGACGGCGGCTCTGCGAGCTCGCCCCGGCGCTGGGCGAGCTCTTGCGCCGGGCGGCCCGGACGCCGGGCGGGGCGGCGCAGGACCAGACGCATGTGGTGGGGCCGTCCGGCCCGCGCGAGCTGCTCGCCCGCGTCACGCCGCGCCCCGACGAGGAGGGCGGGGCAGTGCTGACCATCGACGACATGACCGAGCTCGTCGCCGCGCAGCGCATGGCGGCGTGGGGCGACGTCGCGCGCCGCGTCGCGCACGAGATCAAGAACCCGCTGACGCCGATCCAGCTCTCCGCCGACCGCCTGCGCAGCAAGTTCCGCAAGCTCGCCCCGGAGGATCGCATGGCGCTCGACCAGTACGCCGAAGTGATCATGCGCCAGGCCGCCGACATCCGCCGCATGGTGGACGAGTTCTCGCGCTTCGCCCGCATGCCGGAGCCCGACCAGAAGCCCGAAGAACTCGGCGCGATCCTGCGCGAGGCTGCGCTTCTGCTGCGCTCCGCCGAGACGGGCGTGCGATACGTCCTCGATCTGCCCGAGGTCGCGCTGACCGCGCCCTGCGACCGCGGGCTGATCGGACAGGCGATCGGCAATCTGCTCAAGAACGCGACGGAAGCCGTGCAGGCGCGACTGGCCGAAGAGGCGGGAGTGGCGGACGCGGCGGTCGGCGAAGTGCGCGTCAGCCTCGCGCGCGTCGGCGGCGGCGCGGTGATCGAGATCGCCGACAACGGGGTGGGCCTGCCCGAGACCGGGGTCGAACGGCTGACCGAACCTTACGTGACGACCCGCGCCAAGGGCACGGGTCTGGGGCTCGCGATCGTCAAGAAGATCGTCGAGCAGCATGGCGGCGCGCTGACGCTGGCGCCGGCGCCGCCTTTCGCCGAGGGGGCCCGGCGTGGCGCTCTCGCGCGCGTCTTTCTGCCGATGGGCGGCGCCGACGCGTCGCCCCAACAACACGGGCATGTGACTGCATGAGCGACATTCTGATCGTCGACGACGAGGCGGACATCCGCGACCTGATCGCGGACATCCTGCAGGACGAAGGCCACGCGACCCGCGAGGCGAGCGACGCCGACGGCGCGCTGGGCCAGGTGACGCGCCGGGCGCCGGCGCTGATCATCCTGGACATCTGGCTGCAGGGCAGCCGGATGGACGGGATCGAGGTGCTGAAATCGGTCAAGCGCGACAATCCCGAGATTCCGGTCGTCATCATCTCCGGACATGGCAACATCGAGATCGCGGTCGCCGCGATCCAGCAAGGGGCCTACGACTTCATAGAAAAACCTTTTACCGCCAATCAGTTGCTGGTCGTCGTGACGCGCGCGCTCGAAGCGCACAGGTTGCGGCGCGACATCGCGGCGCTGCGCGCGCGCGAGAGCGCGGACGCGGTGATGATCGGCGCGTCGCCGGCGATGGCAGGGCTCGCCGCGAAGCTTCAGCGGGTCGCCCGGACCCAGAGCCGGGTGATGCTGTCGGGCCCGCCCGGCTCCGGCAAGGAAGTCGCCGCGCGCAGGCTGCATGCGCTCTCGGATCGCGCGCAGGCGCCCTTCGTCGTGGTCAACGCCGCCTCCATCGAGCCGCAGCGCATGGAGGCGGTGCTGTTCGGGCAGGTCCATGAGGACGGACGTGTCGAGCCGGGGCTGTTCGAGCGCGCCCATCGCGGCCTGCTCTTCATCGACGAAGTCGCCGAGATGCCCGCCGCGACGCAGGCCAAGATCCTGCGCGTGCTGACCGATCAGTCTTTTCAGCGCCTTGGCGGCGGCGACGTCGTGCGGGTCGACGTGCGGGTGATCTCCGCCACCAACCGCGATCTGGAGGCGGAGATCGCGGCGGGGCGGTTCCGCGAGGATCTGTTCCACCGCCTCGCCGTCGTGCCGATCGAAGTGCCGGGGCTCGACGCCCGCCGCGAGGACATTCCCGCGCTGGTGGAGCATTTCAGCGGGCGGCTGACCCAGACCGAGGGTCTGCCGCGGAAGCCCTTCACGCCCGAGGCCCTCGCCTTTCTGCAAACCCGCGGCTGGCCCGGAAATGTACGCCAACTCAAAAACCTCGTCGAACGCCTTCTCATCGTGTGCGAAGGCGACGAGATCGGGATCGAGGACGTCTGCGGCGGCGGCGGCGACGGCGAGGGCGAGGGCGGCGGGGGGCTGAACGGGGTCATCGCCACGCTGCCTCTGCGCGAAGCGCGCGAGCTGTTCGAGCGGGAGTATCTGATCGCGCAGATCAACCGCTTCGGCGGCAACATATCGCGCACGGCGCATTTCATCGGCATGGAGCGCTCGGCGCTGCACCGCAAGCTGAAGTCGCTCGGGGTGACGACGGCGACGCGGGGCAGGGCGCGCATCGCCTGTTTCGAGGAAGACGAACTGTGAGCGCGGCGCAGGTGCGGCGATGAAGGTCATCGTCTGCGGCGCGGGCCGGGTCGGGGCCCAGATCGCGCGGCGGCTCTCCCAGGAGGGCAACGAGGTCACGGTGATCGACCAGGACCCGGCGCTGGTCAAGCGCCTGTCCGACGCCGACGACGTCGCCGGCGTCGTCGGCCACGCCAGCCATCCCGACGTGCTCGAGCGCGCCGGGGCCGCCGACGCCGAGATGCTGATCGCAGCCACCCAGATGGACGAGATCAACATGGTCGCCTGCCAGGTGGCGCATTCGGTGTTCAGCGTGCCGCGCAAGATCGCGCGAGTCCGCGCCCAGGCCTATCGCGAGGACCGCTGGTCGGACCTGTTCCGCCGCGAGCATATGCCGATCGACGTGGTGATCTCGCCCGAGGCGGAGGTGGCGCGGGTGGCGCTCGCGCGGCTCGCCTCGACCGCGGCCTTCGAGTCGCACGGCTTTCTGGAGGGGCGGGCACAGCTGGTCGCGCTCCATCTCGACAGCGCCTGCGCCGTGCTCAACACGCCGCTGCGCCAGCTGACGGAACTGTTCTCGACATTGCAGGCGATCGTCGTGGCGGTGCGGCGCGGCGACAAGCTGATCGTGCCCGAGCCGACCGACCAGCTCTATCTCGGCGACGACATCTACATCGTCGCGGCGAGCCACGACGTGCAGCGCGCGATGGGGATTTTCGGGCGCGAGAGCCCGCCGGCGCGACGGGTGGTGATCGTCGGCGCGGGCAATGTCGGGCTGACGGTGGCGCGGGCGCTGGAGTCCGATCCGCTCGGGGTGCGCGTGAAGATGATCGAGCGCAACCAGTCGCGCGCCGAATTCGCCGCCGAACGGCTGAGCCGCACCGTGGTGCTCAACGGCGACGCGCTCGACCCGGCGCTGCTCGACGAGGCCGGCGTGGGCGAGGCCGACGCCATCCTGTCGCTGACCGACGACGACAAGACCAATCTGCTGGCCTGCGCGCTCGGCAAGCAGTCGGGCTGCGGGCTCGCCATCGCGCTCACCAACGACGCGGTGTTCTCGGGGCTGACCGGGGCGCTGGGGGTCGACGCCTACATCAATCCGCGGGCCACCACCGTCTCGACGATCCTGCGCCATGTGCGGCGCGGGCGCATCCGCTCAGTCTACTCCATCGGCGAGGGCGAGGGCGAGGCGATCGAGGCGCAGGTCCTCGCCACCTCGCCGATCGCGGGGCGGAGGTTGCGCGAGGCGGGGTTCCCAAGCGGCTCCATCGTCGGCGCGGTGCTGTCGGGCGGGGCGCTGCGGATGCCGCGCGGCGATATGCCGATCGCGGAGGGCGACGTGCTGGTCGCGTTCTGCCTGCGCGATCAGGTCCCGAAGGTGGAGCAGCTGTTCCGCGTCAGCGTCGACTATTTCTGAGCGCGCTGATGCGTCAGCGCCATAGCGCGCGGCGGAGTGCCTAATCGGACTGTGCGGCTCTGGCTTTCGCTTCGCAGGCGCATCATATTGACGATCTATGACAAACCTGTCGTTGGCGGCGAGAAACACGTCAGCGGCGAAAAGAAAAAAAGGGCAGGCGAGACAAATGGCCTCCGACAAGCAAAGCCTTCAGGACACATTCCTCAATCACGTTCGCAAGAACAAGGTTCCGGTCACCATCTTTCTGGTGAACGGCGTCAAGCTTCAGGGTGTGATCACCTGGTTTGACAACTTCTGCGTGCTGCTGCGTCGCGACGGCCAGTCGCAGCTTGTCTACAAGCACGCGATTTCGACCGTGATGCCATCGCAGCCGATCAATCTTTATGACGGCGACGAACCTGCGTGAGCGCGTCCGCGCGGATGAACCGCTTGTGACGGCGGCGTCATGATTCGCGCCCATGTGGTCCATCCGCATCGCAAGGGCTCGGCGACGCGCCGCGATCCGCACACCGCGCTTGCGGAGTGCGTCGCGCTGACCACGGCGCTCGACGTCGATGTGGCGGGGGCGGAAGTCGCGCAGCTCGCGGCGTTCCGGGCCGGCGCGCTGTTCGGCGAGGGCAAGATCGCCGAAATCGGCGCGCGCATGAAGGAGGAAGGCGTCGAACTCGCCATCGTCGACGCGCCGGTGACCCCGATCCAGCAGCGGAATCTCGAAAAAGCGTGGAACGTCAAGGTTTTGGACCGCACGGGCCTGATCCTTGAGATTTTCGGCGAGCGCGCCGCGACCCGCGAGGGCGCGCTGCAGGTCGAACTCGCGCATCTGACCTATCAGAAGAGCCGCCTCGTGCGCAGCTGGACCCATCTGGAGCGCCAGCGCGGCGGCGCGGGCTTCATGGGCGGCCCCGGCGAAACCCAGATCGAGGCGGACCGGCGGCTTATCGAGGAGCGCATCCTGTCGCTGCGCCGCCAGCTCGACAAGGTCGTGCGCACGCGCGCGCTGCACCGCAAGGCGCGCGCCCGCACGCCGTGCCCGGTGGTCGCGCTGGTCGGCTACACCAACGCCGGCAAGTCGACGTTGTTCAACCGCATCGCCACGGCGGAAGTGCTGGCCAAGGACATGCTGTTCGCCACGCTCGACCCGACGATGCGGGCGGTTCGGCTGCCGTCGGGGCGCAGGATCATCCTGTCTGACACGGTCGGCTTCGTGTCGGACCTGCCGACGCAGCTTGTCGCTGCGTTCCGCGCGACGCTCGAAGAGGTGCTCGCCGCGGATCTGATCGTGCATGTGCGCGACCTGTCGCATCCGGAGACGACCGAGCAGAAGGCCGACGTGCTGGATGTTCTGGAGGCGCTCGGCGTCGCGCAGGAGAAGCGCGACGCGATGATCGAGGCGCGCAACAAGATCGACCTGATGCCGACGGAGGCGCGCGCAGCCGCGCTGACGGAAGCCGCGCGGACGCCGCGCGCGGTCGCAATCTCGGCGCGCGACGGCGACGGCGTCGACGCGCTGCTCGACGCGGTCGAGGCGGGTCTGAGCGAAGCGCGCGCGCCCGTGCGGGTGATGCTCGCAGCTTCCGATGGACGCGCGGCGGCGTGGCTGCATGCGCGCGGCGTGGTCGCAGCGCGGCGCGACCACGAGACCGGAGTGGAGATAGACGCGCTGATGTCGGAGCGTGAGCGCAGTCAGTTTCTCAAGGAGTTCCCCGGGGTCGAATTGGCGCCGGAGGCGGCGCAGGGGGATGCGCAGGAAGGCGACGACGCGCCTCCGGGGCAGTGGACGCCCTGAACTTGAATTACTCATAATTTCGCTTATGCGCGTTGTTCTGCGTCCGCGACGTTTGAGGCAGCGCGCCGCGCCGGCGAGTCCCCCCCGATGACCGCCGCGCTCCCACAAGCTTTCGCCGAGTGGTTCGCCGCGCGCGGATGGGCGCCCCATGCCCACCAGCTGGAGCTGATCGCGCGCACCGCACCGGGCGCCGCCGATCTGCTCGTCGCGCCGACGGGCGGCGGCAAGACGCTCGCGGGATTCCTGCCGTCGCTGATCGACCTCGCGCGCGCGAAGCGCGACGGTCTGCACACTCTCTACGTCTCGCCGCTGAAGGCGCTCGCCGCCGACATCCGTCGCAACCTCGCGGGCCCCGTCGCCGAGTTGGGCCTTGCGATCCGCATCGAGGACCGCACCGGAGACACCGCGGCGCATGTGAAGGCCCGCCAGCGCCGCGACCCGCCGCACATCCTTCTGACGACGCCGGAATCGCTGGCGCTGCTGCTGGCCTCCGACGCCGCGGCGAAGCTGTTCACGGGCTTGCGGGCCGTGGTCGTGGACGAGGCGCATGCGCTCGCCGAGACGAAGCGCGGCGACCAGCTCGCACTCTGCCTCGCGCGGCTCGAGACGCTTGCGCCCGCGCATCGCCGGATCGGTCTGTCCGCCACCACCGAGGACCCGCAGGCGCTGGCCGACTGGCTCGGGCCCGGCCGCACCCGCGTGCTCCGCGCGCCCGACGGCCCGCAGCCGCAGATCGAAATCCTCGACGACGCCGGCGATCCGCCATGGTCGGGCGGCGGCGGGCGTTATGCGGCGGCGTCGGTCTATGCGCGCGTCAAGGCGGCGCGCACCACGCTGATCTTCGTCAACACCCGCGCGCTCGCCGAACTGTTCTTCCGCGCGCTCTGGGAGATCAACGCCGACGATCTGCCCATCGCCCTGCACCATGGCAGCCTCGCGCGCGAGGCGCGCGCGCAGGTCGAGGCGGCGATGGCCGAGGGGCGGCTGCGGGCGGTGGTCTGCACCTCGTCGCTCGATCTCGGGATCGACTGGGGCGATGTGGACCTCGTCGTCCAGATCGGCGCGCCGAAGGGCGTGAAGCGGCTCGTGCAGCGGATCGGGCGGGCCAATCACCGCTTCGACGCCCCCTCGCGCGCGGTGATCGTCCCGGCCAACCGCATGGAGGCGCTCGAGTGCCGCGCCGCGCTCGAAGCCGCCCGCGACGGCGATCTCGACGGCGCGCCGCGCGAAACCGGGCGGCTCGACGTGCTGTGCCAGCACATCCTGCTCACCGCCTGCGCCGGACCGTTCGAGGCGGACGCGCTGTTCGCGGAGGTCCGCCGCGCCGGCCCCTACGCCGCCCTGCCCCGACCCGACTTCGACCGCTGCCTCGATTTCTGCGCGACCGGCGGCTACGCGCTGCGCGCCTACGACCAGTGGCGCAGGCTGGCGCAGGGCGCGGACGGGCTGTGGCGGCTGCGCGATCCGCGCGCCGCCCAACGCATCCGCATGAATGTCGGGACCATCGTCGAGGCCGAGACGCTGAAAGTGCGCGCAGGCGGCGCGCGCGGCGGCGGACGGCTGCTCGGCGAAGTCGAAGAAGCCTTCGCCTCCACGCTGCGCAAGGGCGACACCTTCCTGATCGGCGGCGAGGTGGTGCGCTTCGAGGGGATGCGCGAGCTGAGCCTCCAGGTCAGCAAGGCGGGCGGGTCGGAGCCGAAGATCCCCGTCTTCGCGGGCGGCAAGCTGCCGATCTCCACGCTGCTGGCCGATCGGGTGATGGCGCTGCTGAACGCGCCGGAGGGCTGGGCCGCCCTGCCCCGCCCGGTCGCCGACTGGCTGGCGCTGCAGGCGCGCGTCAGCGCGATGCCGCAACGCGACGCGTTGCTGGTCGAGACGTTTCCGCGCGCAGGGCGCTGGCACCTCGCCGCCTGGGGCTTCGCCGGGCGCAACGCGCATCAGACGCTGGGGCTTCTGGCGACGCAGCGGATGGAGCGGCTCGGGCTGGGGCCGCTGGGCTTTCTGGCCAACGACTACGCCGTGCTGATCTGGAGCCTCGACCCGGTGGACGACCCCGCCCCGCTCTTCGCCGCCGAGGGCTTGCGCGAGGGGCTCGACGAATGGCTCGGGGAGAGCAGCCTGATGAAGCGCGCCTTCCGACAGGTGGCCATCGTCGCGGGGCTGATCGAGCGGCGCCTGCCAGGGCTCGCCAAGTCCGGGCGGCAGGCGACGTTTTCTTCCGACATCCTGCACGACACGCTGCGCCGATACGACCCCGGCCATCTCATGCTCGAGGTCACGCGGCGCGAGGCGATGGGCGGGCTGGTCGATTTCGGGCGGATCGAGGCGCTTCTGGCGCGCATCGACGGGCGCATCCGCCATGTCCGCGCCGGGCGCGTCACGCCGCTGGCCGCGCCGCTTGTGATGGAGATGGGGCGTGAGCGCGTTGGCGGATCGGCGGAGGCGCGGCTGATCGAGGAAGAGATCGCGGCGATGTGGATCTGACGGCGGCGACTGCGCCCGCGCCGACGGAAACGACCCGCCGCCGCGCGCCGGGGACGTCCGCTCGGGCCTTGCGGCGGCGGCGCGCGTGGAGTATCAGGCGCGTCTCGCGCGACGGGCAGGAGTCGGGCGCGGACTGTCGTCCGCGCCCCCGGCGGCGCGCAGCGCGCGGAACCCGCGCATGTCGGAGGTTGAAACATGGCTGTTCCGCAGAACAGGAAGACGTCGTCCAAGCGCGACATGCGCCGCTCGCACGACGCGCTGGTCGCCGCGAACCCCAACGAGTGCCCCAATTGCGGGGAACTCAAGCGCCCGCATCATGTCTGCGGGGCCTGCGGCTGGTATGACGGGCGCGAAGTCGCCCCGGCGATCGCCGAGGCCGATCTCGAAGACGACGCCGCCTGATCCGCCGCGCCGCACTCCCCGTCTCCCCTCCGGGACCGACTCCGAGCCCATGACAGCGCAGGACGCGACCGACCCCCTTGCGATCTCGGTGGACGCGATGGGCGGCGACCGGGGGCCGGCGGTCGTCGTGGCTGCGCTGTCGAAGCTTCTCCGGCGCGAACCGGAACTGCGCATCGTCCTGCATGGCGACGAGGCGCAGCTGCGGCCGCTGATCCGGCGCTGGCGGCTCGACGCGCGGGTCGAGCCGCGCCACGCGCCCAACGTCGTCGGGATGGCCGACAAACCGAGCGCCGCGTTGCGCGCAGCCGACGGCACCAGCATGGCCGCGGCCCTCGACAGCGTCGCCCGGGGCGAGACGCAGGCCGCCGTCTCCTGCGGCAACACCGGCGCGCTGATGGCGATGTCGATGCTGCGGCTGCGCAAGGCGCCCGGCGTCGACCGCCCCGCCATAGCGGTGATGTGGCCCTCCGACAACGCCTCCGGCCATTCCATCATGCTCGACGCCGGCGCCGACATCCGCGCCGAGCCCGAGACGCTGGCGCAGTTCGCCGTGATGGGCGCGGAATACGCCCGCGTCGGGCTCGAGCTCGACCGCCCGCGCGTCGGCCTGCTCAATGTCGGCGCCGAGGAGACCAAGGGCCGCCCCGAATTGCGCGCCGCGCGCGAACTGATCGCCGCCGCCGCGAACGCCGGCGCCTTCGACTGGCGCGGCTTCGTCGAAGGCGGCGACCTGTTCGGCGACCGGGTGGACGTGATCGTGACCGACGGCTTCACCGGAAACATCGCGCTCAAGACCGCCGAAGGAACCGCAGCCTTCATCGGATCGCATCTGCGCGCGTCGTTCCAGCATGGGATCCTGTCGCGACTCGCCGCCCTCATGGCGCTCGGCACGCTGAAGCGGCTCAAGCGGAGGATCGACCCGCGACGCGTCAATGGCGGGGTCTTCCTTGGTCTGCGCGGCGCTGTCGTGAAGAGCCATGGCGGCGCCGATGCGACCGGCGTCGCCGCGGCGCTCGGCCTCGCCGTGCGGATGGCGCGCACCGGCTTCACCGCCCATGTCGCCGAGCGCATCGCCGCGATGCACGCGCCCGGGCCTGCGAAAGAGGCGATGGCATGAGCTGCTCCGCATTGCGCAGCGTCGCGCTCGGCGCCGGCGCCTATCTGCCGGAGCGCGTCGTGCCGAACGCCTGGTTCGAAGGCTTCCTCGACACCTCCGACGAGTGGATCGTCGCGCGCACCGGCATCCGCTCGCGCCGCTTCGCCGCCGAAGGCGAACTGACCTCCGACCTCGCCGTCGCCGCCGCGCGCCGCGCGCTGGCCGCGGCCGGGCGCGAGGCGGATTGCGTCGATGCGATCATCCTCGCCACCTCGACGCCCGACCACACCTTCCCTTCGACCGCGACCAAGGTGCAGGCCGCTCTCGGGGTGCGCCGCGGCTTCGCCTTCGACATGCAGGCGGTTTGCGCGGGCTTCGTCTTCGCGCTCGCCACGGCGGACGCGCTGCTGCGCACCGGTCAGGCGCGCTGCGCGTTGGTGATCGGCGCCGAGACCTTCTCGCGCATCCTCGACTTCGAGGACCGCACCACCTGCGTGCTGTTCGGCGACGGCGCCGGCGCGGTGCTGCTGGAAGCGGCGGAGGGAACCGGCGCGCCGACCGATCGCGGCATCCTGGCGGCGAAGCTGCATTCAGACGGCGCCTATCGCGACATCCTGCATGTCGATGGCGGCCCCTCCTCCACCGGCACGGCGGGCAAGCTGCGGATGGCGGGGCGCGAAGTCTTCAAGCACGCCGTGAACAAGCTCGCCGATGTCGCGCATGAGGCGATGGGGGCAGCCGGCGTGACGCCCGCCGAGATCGACTGGGTGGTGCCGCATCAGGCCAATGTCCGCATCATCGAGGCGACTGCGAAGAAGGCCGAAATCCCGGCCGAGCGCGTGATCGTGACCGTTGAGCATCACGGCAACACGTCGGCGGCGTCGATCCCGCTGGCGCTGGCGGCGGCGGTGGAGGACGGGCGGATCCGGCCCGGCGACCTCTTGCTGATGGAGGCGATCGGCGGCGGGCTGAGCTGGGGCTCGGCGGTGCTGCGCTGGTGAGGGCGCCGCGCCAAGACCCGCCGACAAGTCTCTGATATTGACATCCTTTCCGAAGCTTCCCAAACTCGGTGTCTGAAATCGGCGCGCGGAGGGGCGGATGACGGGAAGAACGGTGACGCGGTCCGACCTAGCCGAAGCGGTCTATCGGGAAGTCGGCCTTTCGCGCAACGACAGCGCAGAGATGGTCGAGAGCATCCTGCGCCATGTCTCGGACGCGCTGGTCGACGGCCAGACCGTCAAGATCTCGTCCTTCGGCGCTTTCGCCGTGCGCGACAAGGGCGCCAGGATCGGGCGCAACCCCAAGACCGGCGAGGAAGTGCCGATCGAGCCGCGCCGCGTTCTGGTCTTCCGGCCCTCGCACATCCTCAAGGACCGCATGAACGAGGCCGCGCAATGAGCGGAACTCCCCTGCCCTTCGACCCCGCCGACATGCCCGAAGACGCGACCGGGGCGGCGGGCGATCTGGCGCGGGTCAAGTCGGCCCAAGCCTTCCGCACGATCTCGGAAGTCTCCGAGGAACTCGACATCCCCGCCCATGTGCTGCGCTTCTGGGAGACCAAGTTTCCCGCGCTGACGCCCATGAAGCGCGGCGGCGGGCGGCGCTATTACCGCCCCGCGGACCTCGCGCTGCTGCGCGGCATCCGTGCGCTGCTCTACGATGAAGGGCTCACGATCAAGGGGCTTCAGAAGATGCTCCGCGAGCGCGGCGCGAAGCATGTTGTCGCGATCGGCGAAGGGCTCGAGAGCCCTATGATCGCCGAAGACGCGCCCGAGACCGACGCCGCGCGCCCGGTTGCGGCGCCGGTCGCCGCCCCGATGGGCGCAAGCGCCGGACCGGCCATTGAGGATGCGATCGCCCGGCTGGAGCGCCTGCGCGACCGGCTGCGCGCCGCCGTCTGACGGGGGCCGCGCCGCACGGGGCTTTACAGCGGCCTCTGCGCGGCGGATCATCGCAGGGCCCGGAACGGAGCCTGCGATTGCCCAAGGACGACGCGCCGCTCGAACTGACGCCGACCCTGATCCTGCGCGCCTATGCCGCCGGGGTGTTTCCGATGGCCGACGGGGCCGAGGCGCAGGGCGTCTTCTGGGTCGATCCCAAGCGGCGCGGCATCTTCCCGCTCGACGGCTTCCATGTGCCGACAAAGCTCGCCAAGCGGATGCGCAAGGGCGGCTACGAGGCGACGGTCGACCAGGACTACGCCGCCGTGCTCGACGCCTGCGCCGACCGCGACGAGACCTGGATCAACGGCGACATCCGCGCGCTCTATCTCGGGCTGCATCGGATGGGCCGGGCGCATTCGGTCGAGATATGGATGGACGGCCAGCTCGCCGGCGGGCTCTACGGAGTGCGGATGGGCGCGGCGTTCTTCGGCGAGAGCATGTTCCACCGCCGCACCGACGCCTCCAAGATCGCGCTGGTGCATCTGGTCGCGCGGCTGAAGGCGGGGGGCTTCACCCTGCTCGACAGCCAGTTCGTCACTGACCATCTCGCCCGTTTCGGGGCCTGCGTCGTGTCGCGGGCGCGCTATCACGCGATGCTGGACGACGCGCTGTCGCGGCAGGCGGATTTTTTCGCGCTCGACCGCGAGGGGCCTCAGGGCGCTTCGGCGGCGCGGGTGCTGCAGCTCGCGAGCCAGACGTCGTAACGGGGATGGTCGAGCGCCGAGAGCGCGGGGCTGTCGGCGAACATCCACCCTGAAAAAACCGGCGCGTCCGGGGTCTTGTCGTCGGCGATCACGATGAAGGCGACGTCGCCGCCCGGGCGGCGTTCGCAGATTCGGACCGTGATCGTCAGCCGCTCGTAGCGCGTAGGATCGCCGAGCTGCGCCCCGAATTGCGTCGTGAGCCCGGAGAACTTGTCGAGCGCGCGCACCTGCACGCCGGCGGAGGGCGGCGGCGCGCGTGGGGCGTCCGGGGCGACCGGGGCCCCGGGCGCAGTGAGAGCGGCGGAACGGGGCGCTTCGCTCGGGCGGGGGCGCGGTCGCGCCGCGCGCTCCACGGCCCCGGTTTCGGAGACCACCGGCGCGGGTTCGGCCTCCCGCCCCGCCTCCTGCGCCGCTACCGGCCCGGCGGCCAGCAGCAGGACGGCGCCGAGCCTCGCGGCGCGCGCCGACGCGGTCAATCGGACCCTGTCGTCGCGCTGATCGCCCGACCGATCAGGTCGAGCAGGCTGACCGAGCCTTGCGTGTAGCCGAACTCGTCGCCCGGCTCGAGCATGAACTCCGCCCCGCCGGGCTGGATCGCGATATGCGCGCCGCCGAGAAGACCTTCGGAGGCGATGGTCGCGGCGCTGTCCTCGGGCAGGCGGACGTCCTCGCGGATCGCCATCACGACGCGCGCCTGATAGGTCTCCGGGTCGAGCGCGACCGAGCGCACCGAGCCGACTTTCACGCCCGACACCCGGACGTCGCCGCCGACCCCGACGCCTTCGGCCTTGCGGAACTGCGCGGACAGCTCGTAGGCCCCGCCCATCCGCACGTCGGCGGTCTGCGCCGCATAGACCATGAAGCCGGCGGCTGCGGCGATCACGACCGCGCCGACGGCGATCTCGGCTGCGTTTGAGGCCATCCTAGCGCTCTTATTCCGGGGTCCAGGGCTGATAGTCGCCGCCCGCCGCGGGACGCCGCGCCGGCGTCAGCACCGAGCCGGGCGGGCGATAGGCGAGGTCCGTGCCGGTGCGGTTGGGCAGGTGCCCCTTCTCCCACGGCTTGCGCGGCAGCGGCTGGTCGGTCGGGGGCGTGTCGAAAGTATGGTGCATCCAGCCGTGCCAGTCGGGCGAGATGCGGCTCGCCTCGGCCTCGCCATTGTAGATCACCCAGCGACGCCCCCCGTCGGCGGTCTGGTAGAACCGGTTGCCCTCGGAATCCTCGCCGACGAAGCGCCCATTGCGCCGCGTGAACAGCATGGTGCCGACCGTATGGCCGTTCCACCATGTGAAGAAGCGGTCGATGACGCCCATCTGCGATCCCCTCCGGCGAGCCCCGGCGCTGCGCCGCGGACTATGGCGCGGCGGATCGCGCGCGTCCAGACCGTGCGCGGCGGCGGATCGTCCGACCGGCGCGACGCGGCCGCCCCGCCCTCTGGCGCAGCCGGCCCCGGGCGCCATATCTCTGCGCGGTCGACCCCCTGCCGCGAAGCGCACATGTCCTCCGACTCCCCCACCGTTCCGGACGCCGTCCGGGTCCGCACTGCCCTCCTCTGGGGCGGGCTCTGCCATGGCGCCTTCGCGCTGGGGGGCGGCGCGATGGCGCTCGCGATGTGGTTCGGGCTGAGCCGCTCCCTCGGGCCGTTCGAGACCCCATGGTCGTGGGTTGCCAACGCCGCGCTGATCGCGCAGTTTCCCCTCGCCCATTCGCTGCTGCTGACGCCGCGCGGCCAGCGCCTGCTCGCCCGCCTCGCCCCCCGCCCCTACGGGCGCGACCTAGCCACCACCACCTATGCGCTCATCGCCTCGCTGCAATTGCTGGCGCTGTTCGCGCTGTGGAGCCCGTCCGGCGTGGTGTGGTGGCGCGCCGAGGGCTGGGCGCTGTGGCTCATGGGCGGGCTCTATGCGGGCGCCTGGGCGCTGCTCGGCAAGGCCACCTGGGACGCGGGCCCCGAATTGCAGAGCGGGTTTCTCGGCTGGTGGGCGGTGCTGCGCGGGCGCAGGCCGGTCTTTCCCGACATGCCGGAGCGGGGCCTGTTCCGCCACACGCGCCAGCCGATCTACGTCGCCTTCGCGCTGACGCTCTGGACCACGCCGACATGGACGCCCGACCAACTGGCGCTCGCGATCTTCTGGACGGCCTATTGCGTGCTCGGGCCGCTGCACAAGGAGGCGCGCTTCGCCCGCATCTTCGGCGCCCGCTTCGCCGCCTATCGCGCGCGCGTGCCTTACTGGCTGCCAACGCTGAAGGGGCGCCGCCATGGCTGAGACGATCCGCAACGACCTCGCGATCTACGATCAGGTCGCCGCGCGCTGGTGGGACGAGAGCATCCCCTGGGTGCGCACGCTGCGGTCGATGGTTCCGGGGCGGTTCCGGCTGTTCGACCCGATCATGGCAGCGGAAGGCGGCTGGACGGGGCGCGACGTGCTCGACCTCGGCTGCGCCGGCGGCTTCATGACCGAGGCGCTGGCCGAGCGGGGCGCGCGCGCGACCGGGATCGACCCGGCCGCCCACGCGATCGACGCAGCCCGCGCGCATGCGCAATCGTCCGGCCTGTCGATCCGCTACGACGTCGGCGTCGGCGAGGCGCTGCCCTATGCCGACGCCAGCTTCGACGCCGTGGTGTGCGTCGATGTGCTGGAGCATGTCGCCGACCTCGCGGCGGTGCTCGCAGAGGCGGCGCGGGTTCTGCGCCCCGGCGGGATGTTCCTTTTCGACACGATCAACCGCAACCCGCTCGCCGCCTTCGCCGTGGTGACGATGGCCGAGAACGTGCTCGGCCTGCTGCCGAAAGGCGCGCACGACCCCGCGCTGTTCATCCGCCCGTCGGAGTTGCGTGTGAGACTGGCGGCCGCGGGCTTTGCGCCGGGACGGATCACGGGCTTCGGACCGCAATGGATCGACCTGAAAGGCCGGTTGCGGTTCGGGGCGCTGCCGCTCACCGCGATCATCTATCTCGGCTCGGCGCGCAAGACGGGCTGATCCGGCGCTCAGAAGGCCTTGAAGGTCAGCGTCGTCGTGGTGCGTTCCACGCCGGGAATGTCGTGCAGGTTCTCGGCGACGAAGCGCCCGATGTCCTTGCCCGCATCGAGATAGAATTTCGCGAGCAGATCGTAGTCGCCGCTCACCGAATAGACCTCCGAGGCGATCTCGCGGTCGGCGATGGCGGCGGCCACCTCGTAGGTGCGGCCGAGCGCGCAGGTGATGTGGACGAAGAAGCACTGCATCGCGAACCCTCCGAAGGCGGCGCGAGCCTAGGAGACGTCCAGCGCCGCCGCAAGCGCGCTGTCGGGGTCGGCGAGGTCGTCCACCACGTCGAAATGATGGCGGCCCGGCGCTTCCACGCAGGCGGTTGCGGCGCCGAGCCCGCGCCAGACGTTCGCGATCAGCGCGGATTGGCGGCGGAACTCCGGCAGCTCGTCCTCGCCCACCCACGCGACGAGGCGCGCGCCGTCGCGCGGGGCGAGCAGCGCGGGGCTCTCGGCGGCGCATTGGGCGGGGTCGAGCCGCAGGTCGGCGTTCATCGCGGTGCGCAGGAGGGGGCGGAGATCGTAGACGCCGCTGATACCCACGCAGAGGGCGACGCGGTCGGCGACGGGCGCGGCGAGCGGGGCGCCTTCGCAGACGAGCCGCGCGGCGAGATGGCCGCCGGCGGAATGGCCGCTGAGGACGATCGGCCCGGCGACGCGCGCCGCCACGGCCTCGACCGCGCGCGCGACCGAGGCCGCGATGTCGGCGATGCGGACTTCCGGGCAGAGCGGATAGCTGGGGATCGCGACCGCCCAGCCGCGCGCGAGCGGGCCCGCGGCGAGGTGGCTGGAGCCGGACTTGTCGAAGGCGCGCCAATAGCCTCCATGGATGTAGATCAGCAGCCCCTTCGCGGCGCCTGCGGGCGAGAACAGGTCGAGCCGTTCGCGCGGATGGGGGCCGTAGGGCAGGTCGAGCGCGCCCGGCGCCTGCGCGCGGAAGCCCGCCGCCAACTCGGTCCAGCGGGCGAAGATCGCCGGGGCTTCGGGCACGGCGCCGCTGTTGGAGTAGGCGGCGTCCCAGTCCGCAATCGCGGGTTCAGGCGCCGCGCAGCGGCTCGACATATTGCAGCGCCATGTCCCAGGGGAAGTAGATCCAGGTGTCCTGGCTGACTTCGGTGATGAAGGTGTCCACCAGCGGCCGCCCCTTGGGTTTCGCGTAGACCGTGGCGAAATGGGCGCGCGGATAGGCGGCGCGGACCACCTCCAGCGTGCGGCCGGTGTCGACCAGATCGTCCACAACCAGCACGCCCTCGCCGTCGCCGATCAGCCCCGCGTCGGGCGCCTTGAGCACCTGCGCCGAAGTCTGGCTCTGATGCGAATAGGATTTCACGCATATCGTGTCGATCACGCGGATGTTGAGTTCGCGCGCCACGATCGCCGCCGGCACCAGCCCGCCGCGTGTGATTGCGACGATCGCCTTCCAGGCGCCCTCGGCCCCCGGCCCCTGATGGTCGAGCCGCCAGGCCAGCGCCTTGCTGTCGCGGTGCACCTGATCCCAGGAGATGTGGAAGCCCTTCTCGTAGGGCGGGCGGTCGGGCGACGTGCTCACTCGGAGATCTCCTTGACCACCGAGATGTCGGGGGCGTGGACCGATTTCATGCCGACGACGTGATAGCCGCAATCGACGTGATGCGTCTCGCCGGTGACGGCGGAAGACAGGTCGGACAGCAGGTAGAGCCCCGCCCCGCCGACTTCCTCGAGCCCGACATTGCGGCGCAGCGGCGAGTTCAGCTCGTTCCACTTCAGGATGTAGCGGAAGTCGCCGATGCCCGCCGCCGCCAGCGTCTTGATCGGGCCGGCCGATAGCGCGTTGACGCGGATGTTCTTCGGTCCGAGGTCGACCGCGAGATAGCGCACGGAGCATTCGAGCGCGGCTTTCGCGACGCCCATCACGTTGTAATGCGGCATGACGCGCTCGCCGCCGAGATAGGTCAGCGTCAGGATCGCGCCGCCCTCGGTCATCAGTGGCTCGGCGCGGCGGGCGAGCGCGGTGAGCGAGTAGCACGACACCGCCATCGTGTTCTCGAAGTTCTGGAACGAGGTGTCGATGTAGCGGCCCTTCAGCTCGTTCTTGTCGGAGAAGGCGATGGCGTGGACGAGGAAGTCGAGCTTGCCCCATTTCTCGGCGAGAACCCGGAACAGCTCGTCCATCGAGGCGGGCGAGGTCACGTCGCAGGGCAGCACGATCTCGGCGCCCTGGCTGTGGGCGAGCGGCAGGATGCGCTTGCGCAGCGCGTCGCCCTGATAGGTGAAGGCCAGCTCGGCCCCCGCGGCATGGGCGGCCTGCGCGATGGCCCAGGCGATCGAGCGGTCGTTGGCGACCCCCATCACAAGCCCGCGCTTGCCCTGCATCAGACCGCTCATGCGTGAACCCCGCCTGTTGACCGTGCGCGCGGGCATAGGTGAAAAGCCCTGCGCCTTCAAGTCCGCCCGCGCCCGCTCGCCATGCCGCGCGGGTCGTCTATGTTCCCGCGACCACCTATGGAGAACGCCCAGATGACCGACGCGCCGACCGGCCTTTTCGCGGGACAGGATCCGTTCGACATCGCGCGGGCCTGGCTCGCCGAGGCCGGGAAATCCGAACCGAACGACCCCAACGCCATCTCGCTTGCGACGGCGGGGGCGGACGGGCTGCCGAATGTGCGCGTGGTGCTGATGAAGGAGATCGAAGGCGCCACCCCCGCGGGTGGATTTGTGTTCTACACGAATTACGAGAGCGCCAAGGGGGAGGAGCTTGCGCAGAACCCGCAGGCGGCCTTCGTAATGCACTGGAAGAGCCTGCTGCGGCAGGTGCGCGCGCGGGGGCCGGTGGAGAAGGTGTCGGCGGAGATGTCGGACGCCTATTTCGCCACGCGCGCCTATCAGAGCCGGGTGGGGGCGTGGGCGTCGAAGCAGTCGCGGCCCTTGTCGGGCAAGGCGGCGTTGCTGGCCGAGGCCGCGAAGGCCGCGGCCTCGCACCCGTTCCACGTTCCGCGCCCGCCGCATTGGGGCGGCTACCGCATCCGGCCGCTGGAAATCGAGTTCTGGTCGGACGGCGAGTTCCGGATGCACGACCGCTTCCGCTGGACACGGCCAGCTGTGGACAGCGCGGAGTGGACGGTGACGCGGCTCAATCCCTGAGACTCGGAAGCGGATGGCGGGTCAGCGCGGCTTTCCGTCGTTCGACATGGGCGCTGAGGATCGCGCCCCCCCTGGGGGGAGGGAGGGCGCGGTCCGTGCTGGTCGCACGGACCAAGAGGCGAGCGGGGAGCGCTCGCCATTGGCCGGCATCCGCGCCTTCCCGCCCCGCCTCACCGCCCTTCCCGCTCGCGCTCCATAGCGTCGAGCCGCGTCGAAATCTCGCGCAGGCGCGCCAGCACTTCGTCGCGATAGGCGTCGGTGGCGGCGACGTCCTCCTCGTGATGCGCTTCCTGCATCGAGTTGACCACGAGGCCCACCAGCAGGTTGAGCACGGCGAAGCTCGTGCCGAGAATGAACGGCACGAAGAACAGCCACGCCCAGGGGTGGGTCTCCATCACCGGGCGCACGATGCCCATCGACCAGCTCTCCAGCGTCATCACCTGGAACAGCGTGTAGGCGGCGGCGCCGATGGTCCCGAACCACTCCGGATAAGCGTCGCCGAACAGCTTCACCGCCATCACGGCGGCGATGTAGAAGATCATCGCGAGCAGCAGCACGACCGAGCCCATCCCCGGCAGCGCCCGCACGAAGCCCTCGACCACGCGGCGCAAGCTCGGCGCGACCGAGATCACCCGCAGCACGCGCAGCACGCGCAGCGCGCGCAGGGCGGTCAGGCTCTCGGTCGCCGGCGCGAGCGACACGCCGACCACGAAGGCGTCGAACAGGTTCCAGCCGCGGGTGAAGAACCGCCAGCCATGCGCGTAGAGCTTGGCGAGAAGCTCGACGACGAACACGGCGAGGCAGGCCATGTCGACGGCGAGGATCAGCCCGCCCGCTTGCGCCATCGCCGTCGGCGACGTCTCCAGACCCAGCGCCACGGCGTTGACGAGGATCACGGCGAGGATCGCGTTCTGCACGCGGGCGGTGGCGAGGAACTCGCGGAGGCGGGCGCGCATGACGGAACTCCGTGGGGCGGCGGCGGACTTCGGCGAGATAGGCGGGCGCGCGGCGCGGCGCAACGCCCGCCTTCGCGCCCGCAGCGCCCGCATGCTATGCAGGTCGCGGAGGTGCGGTCATGGATGAGTCGTCCGTCCGGAGAACGCTGCTGCTGACAGGCGCGAGCCGGGGCATCGGTCACGCGACCGTGAAGCGCTTTTCCTCGGCGGGCTGGCGCGTGATCGCCTGCTCGCGGCACCCCTTCCCCGAGGATTGCCCCTGGGAGGCCGGCGAGCAGGACCACATCCAGGTCGATCTCTCCTCGCCCGACGACACGATGCGCGCCGTCGACGAGATCAAGCGCCGCCTGCCGCTCGGCAAGCTCGACGCGCTGGTCAACAACGCCGGCATCTCGCCAAAAGGTCCGGGGGGCGAGCGCTTGAACACTCTCAACACCAGTCTGCGCGACTGGGGCCGGGTGTTCCACGTCAACTTCTTCTCCTCGGTGGTGCTGGCGCGGGGCCTGTTCAACGAGCTTCAGGCGGCGCAGGGGGCGATCGTGAACGTGACCTCGATCGCCGGAGCGCGCGTGCATCCCTTCGCGGGCGCCGCCTATGCGACGTCCAAGGCCGCGCTGGCGGCGCTGACGCGGGAGATGGCGGCGGATTTCGGGCCGCACGGCATCCGCGTCAACGCCATCGCGCCCGGCGAGATCGAGACGGCGATCCTGTCGCCCGGCACCGAGAAGCTGGCCGAGTCGATCCCGATGCGCCGGCTCGGCAAACCCGAGGAAGTGGCGCGCACGATCTACTATCTCTGCACGGCGGAGAGCAGCTATGTGACCGGGGTGGAGATCGAGATCAACGGCGGCCAACACGTCTGAGACGGGCGGGCGCTGGCGGCTATGCGCGGGTTTCCGCCGCACGAGCCCGCCTAAAACGCCTCGTCCGCCCGCGCGCCCCAGAAATCCGCCTTCTCGGCCCATCCGCGCGCGCCCTCGACCGACAGCTCGCACCACTCGGCGCGGCAGCCGCGGATCTGGGCGACGACGCCGGTCTGGACCCGCGCCACCAGAGCGGCGCCGGCTCGCGGCTCCGCGCGCAGCGGCGCTTCGGGCCGCGCGGTGATCACCGCAGCCCGTCCGCCGCGCAGCAGGCCGTGATGCACCCACCCCCCTGCCCCGTCGGAATCGACGACCTTGCGCCAGTGGCCGTGCTCGGCGAGCACTTCGAGCGGCAGGCCGCGGCGCAGGAACACCCAGTCGATGCGATGCGACAGCCCCGGCCCGCGGCGCGCATTGGCCTTGTCGGAGTTGAGCGTCACGAAGCGCGGCAGCGGCAGGTTGGTTTCGGGGCCGAGGCGCGGCTCGCCGGCTGGGGCCGCATGGCCCGTCGCCAGCGCCAGCGCGATCCCCGCGATCAGGAGGCCGCGCGCCGCGCGGCTTGGTCGTCTGCGCATCTCTCGCCTGTTTCCTGTGGTCTTCCGCCGGCCGGGATTCTATCACGGAGCGCACGCACAGGGGAGCCGTCCATGCCGTATCGCAAGCTCAAGGTCGTCGTCACCCGCAAGCTGCCCGAGCCGGTCGAGACGCGGCTGCGCGAACTCTTCGACGTCGAGCTCAACGCCGACGACCGCCCCCTCTCGCCAGATGAGCTCGCCGAAGCGGCGGGGCGGGCCGAAGTGCTGGTGCCGACCGTCACCGACCGGATCGACCAGAAAGTGCTCGCCCATGCCGGCGACACGCCCCTGAGGCTGATCGCCAATTACGGGGCAGGCGTCGACCATATCGACGTGCACACCGCGCGCGAGCGCGGCATGCTGGTGACCAACACCCCCGGCGTGCTGGCCGAGGACACCGCCGACATGACCATGGCGCTGATCCTCGCCGTGCCTCGCCGCATCCCCGAAGGCCTCGCGCTGATGCAGTCGGGCAAATGGGGCGGCTGGGCGCCGACGGCGATGACCGGCAAGCGCGTCTTCGGCAAGCGGCTCGGGATCGTCGGCATGGGTCATGTCGGACAGGCGGTGGCGCGGCGCGCCGGCGCCTTCGGGCTGCAGCTGCACTATCACGACCGCCAGCGCCTGCGCGAGGAGACCGAGGAGGCGCTGGGCCTGACCTGGTGGGAGAGCCTCGACCAGATGCTCGCGCGCATCGACATCCTGACGATCCACGTGCCGCACACCCCGGCGACCTTCCATCTGATCTCGGCGCGGCGTCTGAAGCTGATGAAGCCCTCCGCCTACATCGTCAACACCGCCCGCGGCGAGATCGTGGACGAGAACGCGCTGACGCGGATGCTGCTGAAGGGCGAGATCGCCGGCGCCGGGCTCGACGTCTTCGAGAAGGAGCCGGCGGTCAATCCGCGCCTGCTGGGGCTGCCGAACGTGGTGCTGCTGCCGCATATGGGCTCGGCGACCGAAGAAGGCCGGATCGACATGGGCGAGAAGGTCATCCTCAACATCAAGACCTACGCCGACGGCCACCGCCCGCCCGATCAGGTCCTCCCAGCGATGCTCTGAGCGGCGCCAAGCCGATCTCGACGCGCTCGCGGCTCATCGCGGCAACTCCGCCGCGTCGATCAGGGCGCGGGCGATGGTCTCGCGCTCGGCCGGCGCCTCTCCCGGTCGGGGAAGGCCGCGAGCGGAGCCGCATCGCTCTCCGCTGTAGCTCGCCTCCGACACGATCAAGAGAAAGTGGCGGGAGGCGCCGCGTCGCGATCGGCGAGATCGGGCGGCGCTGCTTCCGCGCGGAGCAGAGCCGCCGCCGCATCGACGTCGAGCGTCGTGGAGCCCTGCGCGCCAAGGCGGCGCAGCGAGACGGTCCCGCTCTCGACCTCTTGGCGACCGACCGCGAGGATCGCCGGGACATGCGCGTCGGAATGCTCGCGCACCTTGTAGCCGATCTTCTCGTTGCGCAGATCGGCCTCGGCGCGCAGGCCCGCGGCGCGGAGCTTCGCGACGATCTCCCGCGCGTAAGGGTCGGCGTCCGAGACGATGGTGGCGACCACGACCTGACGCGGCGCGAGCCAGAGCGGGAAGCGCCCGGCGGTGTTCTCGATGAGAATCCCGATGAAGCGCTCGAAGCTGCCGAGGATCGCGCGGTGAAGCATCACCGGGCGCTTCTTCGTGCCGTCCTCGGCGACGTAGTCGGCCCCCAGCCGCTCGGGCAGCACGAAATCCGCCTGCAGCGTGCCGCACTGCCATTCGCGCCCGATCGCGTCGGTCAGCTTGAAGTCGAGCTTGGGGCCGTAGAAGGCGCCCTCGCCGGGGTCGACCACGTAATCGTTGGTCACCTTGCGCACCGCCGATTCGAGCGCGGCCTCGGCGCGGTCCCACGTCTCGTCGGAGCCGGCGCGCACCTCCGGCCGCGTCGAGAACTTGATGTCGAAGCGGGGGAAGCCGAGGTCGCTATAGACGGTGGAGAGCAGGTCGATGAAGCGCGCCGTCTCGTCGGCGATCTGGTCCTCGGTGCAGAAGATGTGCGCGTCGTCCTGCGTGAAGCCGCGCACGCGCATCAGCCCGTGCATCGAGCCTGAAGATTCATAGCGGTGGCAGGAGCCGAACTCCCACAGGCGCAGCGGCAGGTCGCGGTAGCTTTTGAGGTCGCGGTTGTAGATCTGGACGTGGCCGGGGCAGTTCATCGGCTTGAGCGCGTTGATGCGCTTCTCCTTCGCGCCTTCCTCGTCCACTTCCGCGATGAACATGTTCTCGCGGTATTTCTCCCAGTGGCCCGACGCCTCCCACAGCTTGCGGTCGATTAGCTGGGGGGTTTTCACCTCGCGATAGCCGGCGGCGTCGAGGCGGCGGCGCATGTAGTCCTCCACCGCGCGGTAGATCGCCCAGCCGTCGGGGTGCCAGAACACCATGCCCGGCGCTTCCTCCTGGAGATGAAACAGCTTCATCTCGCGCCCGAGCCGACGGTGGTCGCGCTTCGCGGCCTCCTCCAGCATCTTCAGATGCGCGTCGAGCTCGGCCTTCGAGCGGAAGGCGACGCCGTAGATGCGCTGGAGTTGCTTGTTGCGGCTGTCGCCGCGCCAGTAGGCGCCGGCGACGCGCATCAGCTTGAAGCCGTCGGGCGGGACCTGCCCGGTATGGGCGAGGTGCGGGCCGCGGCAGAGGTCCTGCCAGTGGCCGTGCCAGTACATGCGGATCGGCTCGCCCTCGGGGATGGCGTGGACCAGCTCGACCTTGAAGGGCTCGTTCGTGGCCAGATAATGGTTGATGGCGCGGGCGCGGTCCCAGATTTCGGTGCGCACGGGCTCGCGCGCGGCGACGATCTGGCGCATCCGCTGCTCGATCTGCGCGAAATCGGCTTCGGAGAAGGGCTCCTCGCGGTCGAAATCGTAATACCAGCCGTTCTCGACCACCGGGCCGATGGTGACTTTCGTCTCCGGCCATATCTCCTGCACGGCGCGGGCCATGATGTGGGCGAGGTCGTGGCGGATCAGCTCGAGCGCCTCATGGTCCTTGGCGGTGACGATGGCGAGGCTTGCGTCGGCGGTGAGCGGGCGCGACAGGTCGCACAGCGCGCCGTCGACCTTCGCCGCCAGCGCCGCCTTGCCGAGCGACGGCGCGATGGCGGCGGCGATTTCGCCGGGCGTGACGCCTGCGGGGAAGGCGCGGGTCGCGCCGTCGGGCAGGGTCACGGTGATTTCGCGGGCCGTCGCTTCCGCTTCGCTCATCGCTGTCGCGCCTTTCAGGTCGGTGTGTCGCTGCGGTCCGGGGCAGGCATTGGACAGGCGGATGGCGGTGTCAAGCCGCGGCGGGGCCCGCCCCGGGGCGCGCAGCCCCACTCGGATCGCCCGGCGGCGTCAGCAGCGGGCGCAGCAGCGCCACGGGGTGGGCGCGCAGCGTGAGACGCAGGCTGAGATAATCCGCCACCACCTGCTCGCCCTCGGTCATCTGCGGCAAGGCGACAGCGGGCTCGGCGACGCCCTCGCCCTCCAGCAGCCGCGCGAACAGCGGCAGGGGCGCGGCGCCCGTCACAGCCTTCGCCTGCCACAGCGCCTCGCGCCGCGACAGGCCGAGCCCCGCGAAGGCGTCGGCCTCGGCGAGCGCGGTCAGCGCCCGCCCGTCGGCGCCGGCGCGGCGCCAGACGTCCTCGACCGAGACGTAGCCGTTGCCGCGCGCCGCCGCGACCCAGCGCGCATCCTCCTCCGCCAGCCCCTTGACCTGCCGGAACCCCAGCCGCAACGCCGGGCGCCCTGCCCCGTCGCGCTCGATCGAGCAATCGTGGAACGACTGATTGACGTCGACCGGACGGACCTCGACGCCATGGGCGCGGGCGTCGCGCACGATCTGGGCAGGGGCGTAGAAGCCCATCGGCTGGGAGTTCAGCAGCGCGCAGGCGAAGATCGCAGGGTGATGCTTCTTCACCCAGGCCGAGGCGTAGACCAGCAGCGCGAAGCTCGCCGCATGGCTCTCGGGGAAACCGTATTCGCCGAATCCCTCGATCTGGGCGAAGCAGCGCGCGGCGAAATCGGCGTCGTGGCCGTTGGCGAGCATCCCCGCCACGAAGCGCTCGCGGAAGGTGTGGATCGTGCCGGTCTTGCGGAAGGTGGCCAGCGCCCGGCGCAGCCGGTCGGCCTCGGACGGGTCGAAGCCCGCGCCGACGATGGCGATCTGCATCGCCTGCTCCTGAAACAGCGGCACGCCCAAAGTCTTGCCGAGCACTTCTCCGAGCGCGTCGGAGGGGAACTCCACCTTCTCCTCGCCGCGGCGGCGGCGCAGATAGGGGTGGACCATGTCGCCCTGGATCGGCCCCGGGCGCACGATCGCGACCTGGATGACGAGGTCGTAGAAGCGGCGCGGGCGCATGCGCGGCAGGAAGTTCATCTGCGCGCGGCTCTCGACCTGGAAGACGCCGAGGCTGTCGGCGGCGCAGAGCATGTCGTAGACGGCGGGGTCCTCGGGCGGGATGCTGGCGAGGGTCAGCCGCTCTCCGTGCTCCTGCGCGATCAGGTCGAGCGCCTTGCGCAGGCAGGTCAGCATCCCCAGCGCGAGGATGTCGACTTTCAGGATCCCCAGCGCGTCGATGTCGTCCTTGTCCCATTCGATGATCGTGCGGTCCTCCATCGCCGCGTTCTCGATGGGGACGAGTTCGTCGAGCCGCCCGCGCGTGATCACGAAGCCGCCGACATGCTGCGACAGGTGGCGCGGGACGCCTATGATTTCGTTGACCAATTCGAGCGTGCGGGCCAGCCGCGGCTCGGCGGGGTCGAGGCCGAGCTCGCGGATGCGCGCCTCCGGCACGCCCTCGGAGGACCAGCCCCAGATCTGGGAGGCGAGCGCGGCGACGGCGTCGGCGCTCAGCCCCATCGCGCGGCCCACTTCGCGGATGGCGCGGCGGGCGCGGAAATGGATGACGGTGGCGCACAAGCCCGCGCGGTGGCGGCCGTAGCGCTGGTAGAGGTGCTGGATGACTTCCTCGCGGCGCTCGTGCTCGAAATCGACGTCGATGTCGGGGGGCTCGTCGCGGGCTTCGGAGACGAAGCGCTCGAAGACCATGCTCGCGACTTCGGGGCCGATGGCGGTGACGCCGAGGGCGTAGCAGACAACGGAATTGGCGGCGGAGCCCCGGCCCTGGCAGAGGATGCCGCGGCTCTCGGCGAAGGCGACGACGTCGCGGACCGTCAGGAAATAGCGGGCGTAGCCGAGTTTCTCGATGAGTTTCAGCTCCTTGTCGGCCATTGCGCGGACGCGCGGCGGCGGGCCGTCGGGGTAGCGTCGGGCGAGGCCCTCCTCGGTGAGGCGGGCGAGGCGGGGCTGGGGTTCCTCGCCCTCGGCGACCTCGTCGGGATATTCGTAGCGCAGCTGGTCGAGCGAGAAGCCGATGCGGGCGGAGATTTCAGACGTTATGTCAATGGCTTGCGGGTATTTCTTGAAAAGGCGGCGCATCTCGGCCTCGGCGCGGAGGCGGCGCTCGGCGTTCGTCTGGGCGGCGCGGCCGAGCTGGTCGATGGTCGTGCGCAGGCGGATGCAGGAGAGGATGTCGGCCAGCATGCGGCGGCGGGCGGCGTGCATCATCGCGCCGGAGGTGGCGGCCATCGGGGCGCCGGAGCGTTCGGAAAGGGCGGCTATCGCCTTGAAACGACTGGCGTCCTCGCCGTCATGGAAGGGGGCGGCGGCGAGGAAGGCGGAGCCGGGGGCGCGGGCGGTCCAGCGGGCGGCGTCCGGGGGGGCGGAGGGGTCGTCGCCGCCGTGCAGGAGCAGGATCAGACCGTCCGCCCAGGCGTCGAGATCGTCGGCGCGCAGAAGGCATTTTCCCTTTTGCGCCCGGCGCTTGCCCAGCGTCAGCAGGCGGCAGAGGCGGCCATAGGCGGCGCGGTCGGTGGGGAGGGCGGTGATGTCAGGATGGTCCTCGAAAGACAGCCGCGCGGCGACCAGGAGGCGGGGGGCGGAGCGGGCGGAAAGTTGGGTAAGTGCTTGTTTTGGTGCGGGAATGTTGCCGCCGGAATCGGGCTTGGGGCGGGCGCCGCGGGCGGCGATTTCGGCATGGGTGACGGCCTTGCGGTCGCGCGGGGCGGCGGCGCGCTCGCGGGCGATCTCGCGCGCGGCGACATGGGCGCGCACGACGCCGGACAAGGTGTTGCGGTCGGCGATGGCGATGGCCTCGAGACCTAGCTCGGCGGCGCGGGCGACGAGTTCCTCGGGGTGCGAGGCGCCGGTGAGGAAGGTGAAGTTGGAGGTCGCGGACAGCTCGGCGAAGGGCATCAGGCGGCCCTCGGCGCGGGGCCCCGTTCGGGAAGATGAACGGGGCGGCGGGGCGTATGATTTGCGTCGGACATGCGTCGGACATGCGTCGGACATGCGTCGGACATCTGTCGGACAAATGTCGGACGGGGGCTGGGACGGGGGTTTCGGCAAGGAAGGTTGCGGGGCATGGCGGTCACGGAGCGGGACGGCCGGTGCGGCGGCGCGGGTTGGCCTCGGAGCAGAGCCAGCCCGCTTCGCGGGCACCCTCCTCGGTGATGTCATGGCGCGTCAGCAGGCGGTCGATGGCCGGTGTCAGCGTCTCCCAGCAGGACCAGATGACGAGCTGCTCGCCGGTCTGTGCGTCGCGGGGCAGGATGGTATCGTCGTCACCGATCAGCGGCCCGCCGGGACCGTCGTCGAGTTGACTTTGGGTCAGATCGACGGCGTCGGAAAAATCGGCCACATAGGCGAGCGAGGGGCCAAATGTCGCCCTCGACCATCGGGCCGATTTGAACGACGCAAGGCTGAGATCAGCCCCCTCCAGCCGCGCCCAACTGAGGTCCACCCCCTCCAGTCGCGCTCTGGTGAAGTCCGATCTCTCCATCCGCGCCGAGCTGAGGATCGCCTCCTCCATCCGCGCCGAGCTGAGGATCGCCTCCTCCAGCCGGGCCTCGCCCAGGTCCGCCCTCTCCAGCTGCGCCTCGAAGAGGTTCGCCCCCTCCAGCCGCGCTCTGGTAAAGTCCGTTCTCTCCATCCGCGCTCTGCGGAGGTCCGTCCTCTCCATCCGCGCCAGGCTGAGGATCGCCTCCTCCATCCGCACCTCGAAGAGGTTCGCCCCCTCCAGTCGCGCCAGGGTGAGGTTCGCTCTCTCCAGCCTCGCCTCGCTCAGGTCTGTCCTCTCCATCCGCGCCTCGAAGAGGTTCGCCCTCTCCAGTCGCGCCAGGCTGAGGTTCGCCCCCTCCAGCCGCGCCTCGCTTAGGTCCGCCGCCTCCAGCCGCGCCTCGTTGAGGTTGAGGCCGGCGAGGAAGGCGCCATGTGCCTGTGCAAGGCGCAGGTCGCGCCCGCGCATGTCGGGTTTGCGCAGGCGGCCAAGTTCGTCCGCGCGCCGGGCGGTCCATTCGGTTTCAGCCATCCGGTCGAGCGCGGCGAAGCGCGCGGCGCAGGCGGCGCCGGCGAGGGCGCGGCCGGCCCCCTCCTTCTCGCACCACAAGGCGCGCGCTGCGGCGAAGTCGTTCTGCGCCTGCACGAAGGCGGCTTCGCCAGTTTCGCCAGTTTCGACAATATCGCCGAACTCGTCTCCATAGCCGTCTTCGACCGGCGCATGGCAAGCTTCTGGCGGAATGGCGTGGTCGCGGCACCAGCCGACGCGGAAGCGGCGCTTTGCGATGTCATGGTCGGCCCAGTCGGCGGGGCGGCCGGCGAGATCGGCGTTGACGAGGTCGATGGGGGCGAAGGGGGACCATGTGGCGACGTCGCCCTCGATCTCCACCACGCCGATCAGTCCGAGCCAGCGCAGAAACATACCCGGGTTCTCGACCTGCCCCGACAGATCGTCGAGCGTCAGGAACCGCGACCGCACCCAGTCGTCCTGAACCTCCTGCGCGGTGCGCAGGAGGTAGCCCTCATCATCCAGCTCCTCTTCGAACTCCGGCCCCATCGCCTGCTCCCAGGCGTCGATGGCTCGGTTGGCGTAATGGTCGAAGCCGCCTTCGGTGCGCGCCCAGCTGACCGCGAGCAACAGGGCGCCCAGCAGGCCCAACCAGAGGCGGCCGCGGAAGCGGAGACGGTCTTTCTCGGGCTCGACGGCTGCGCGCAGCGGCGCGCGGTCCAGCGCGGCCCGCGCGCGTCGCCAGTTGCGGCGGCTGGCGTAGACGGCGAGCAACAGCGCGGCGGCGATGGCGATGGTCATCCCCTCGTCATGGGCGGGCATGGAGCGCCACCAGAAGGCGGCGATCACCGCCGGCCCGGCGAGCCAGACCGCCGTCAGCGCCACGGCGTCTGCGAGGCCGGCGAGGGGGCGGTGGACAGTGGCGGCCTCGGCGTCGGGGCGGCGGCGCAGGCCCCAGTCGATGACGATCCAGGGGTGGAGCGCCTCGGCGACGGGGCGGCCCTTCCATGTCGCGGGGAGGGCCGCGAGCGGGTCCCAGAGCTTGAGGAGGTGGATCTGGAGAAAGGCGTGGAAGGCGGCGGCGAGCCAGGCGGCGCTCCAGAAGAACACCGACGTGGGGATGGCGATGTTGACCAGCGGCAGGTCGACAGTGGATTCGAGCGAGAAGAAGTCGATGTCGCGCACGCTGAGCAGAGTGAGGGTGACGAAGGCGAGATAGCCGAGCAGGCCGAACCAGATCGCGCGGCCGGTCTGCGCGACCTGATTGGCGCGGGCGAGCGCGGTTTCGGCGTCGGTCGGGGCGCGGGCTGCGACCTTCGGGCGGGGGGCGAAGCGGCTTTCAAAGGGCTGGCGCATCGCGCGGTCCGTCCAATGCATCGACACATGGCGGGAGCGTGCCACAGGGCGGGGGGCGGCTCACGCGAATTCCCCTTCGGCGAACCATGTCGCCAGCCGTTGCGAGGCGGGGCGGTGGTGGAGCCAGAGGCGGCTCCCCTCCTCCGTCTCGACGCGCCAGTAGTCGCGCGGGCCGTCGCGCCAGTCGGGGTCGTCGAGCCACCATTCGGGCGCGATGCGCTCGGGGCCGGCCGCGCTCGCGACGCGGTGGGCGCGGCCGCGCCAGCGGAAACCCCGCAAGGGGCGGCCCGGGCCTGCGTCGGGCGGGTCGGGGGCGACGGGCTCGGGGGGGAACAACACGATCGGGCGCAGCGGGCGGTCGGCGGGCCAGCGCGCCACAGGGTCGGAGAAGGCGGCGGACGCGGCGACGAAGGCGCGGGTGGGGATGTGGCTTTCGGCGGGGAGCAGGCGGCGCACGCGGTCGGGGCCCAGCCGCCCGCCGAGCCGCGACAGAAGAAGCGCCAGCGCGTCAGGCTCGGCGCCGGCGGCGGCTTGCGCCTGTTCCGCCGCGTCGAGCGGGCCGCGGTGCTGGCGGGGCGCGGTGGGCTCGACCGTCACGGCTTCGAGCCGCAGCGCCTCGATCCCGAAGCCCGCGTCGAGCTCGGCGAGCGGGCGGGCGAAGAGCTCGGCCATGAGCGCGGCGTCGCGCGAGGGGCGGGCGAGGCCGATCTCCAGCGCCAGATCGCTGCGGTCCACCCGGCGCAGCGTCAGCGCGAGGCGGCGGGCGCCGGCGCCGTGGGCGGCGAGCGTCTCGGTCAGCCGGGCGAGCAGGCGGTCGAGCGCGGCTGCGACGTCGTCCACCCGGCCGATGGGCTCGGGCAGCGAGAGGCGGACGGCGAAGACGGGCGCGGGGCGGGCGGCGCCGACCGGCTCGGGGGCGGCGCCGAGCGCCTGGTCGAGGCGCATCAGCGTCGCGGGGCCGAAGCGGCGGGCGAGCGGCGCGCGGGGGGCGGCGGCGAGGTCGCCGATGCGGCGCAGGCCCAGACGGGCGAGCCCCTCGACCGTCTCGGGGGCGAGGCGCAGCGCGGCGACGGGGAGCGGGGCCAGCGCCGCGCGGGCCTCGCCGGGGGGGACGACGACGGGGACGACGACGGGGGCGGCGACGGGGGCGGAGACGGGATCGGGGCTGCGGGGGGCGAAGCGCGCCAGCGCCCAGGCGGCGCCGCGGGCGTCGGCGCAGGCGGCGCGGGCGGTCAGGCCGGCGACGGCGAGGCGGTCGCGCATGTCGGCGAGCATCGCCGCCTCGCCGCCGAACAGATGCGCGCAGCCGGAGATGTCGAGCGCCAGCCCGTCGGGCCCGTCCAAGCCGACCCAGGGCGTGTAGCGCAGCGCCCAGCGGGCGAGCGCGGTCAGGAAGGCGGCCTCGGCGGGCGGGTCGGCGGGGCGGGTGCGCAGGGCGGGGCAGAGCGCGCGGGCGTCGGCCAGCGCCATGTCGCGGGCGAGGCCGGCGGCCTCCGCCTCCGCCGAGAGCGCGGCGAGGACCAGCGCGCCGCGCCGCTCGGCGACGATGGCGAAGGGCGCGTCGAGCCCGCCGATGCGGCGCAGCGCCCGCTCGGCGGCGAGGCGGGGAAACCACAGGCTGACCACGCGGCGGGACATGGACGGGGCGACTCGCTGGCTTTTGTTCCGGTTATGTTCCAAGATACGCCGGCGCGGCGGAGAGTCGAGTCCGTCGGGAGGGTCAGCGCATGGGCGGCAGGTCGATCATCCGCGCGGGGCAGTCGCGGGCGGCGTCGGGGGCGCAGGGGCGCGGGGCGAGGTCGCGCGTGAGGCAGATGCGGACTTCGCGGAACAGGCCTTCGGCGCAGGTGACGGTGACGCCGTCGGGCGTCATGCCGGGATTGGCTTCGAGAAACGCCGCCTCGATCACCTCAGGGGCGATCTCGACGGGGCGGGTCAGCGCGCGCAGGGCCGGCGGGCGGGCGACGCTGTCGAAGGCGCGGCGCGACAGGGCGAAATAGGCGCGCGGCGACAGGCCCGAGCAGCGCCCGTGCTTCTTCCATTGATGCCAGGCGAGCCCGCCCGAGCCCATCACATCGGCCATCGCGGCGGTCTCGCGGCGCGCGGGGTCGGGATGCGCGCTGCGGCACCATTCCGGCCAGCCGCGTTCATGCTGCGGCCAGAGCCCGTGCAGCACGAAGCCGAACTCCTCGCGCGGGTCGCATTGCGGGGCGTCGCGCGCGTCGCCCTCGGCGGCGCACCAGCTGGCGTTCCAGGACAGCGACAGGACGTAATAGTCGAAATCGCCGGGCGCGTCGGCGAAGCTGGCGCCGCTCCAGAGGGCGAGAGACAGCGCCGCCGCCGCCGCAAATCGACATGCCATCCCCGGCGCCCTCTTTCATCGCTGTCGCATTCCCTTTATATCCCCCCCATCCCCGAGAGCGGAAGTCGCGCAGCGCGCCCGCCGGCGATCCTGAAAGGGGTCGCTCGGGGCGCGCGAAGCGTTCTGGAGGAGAGACCCGTCATGGCCGACCTGCCGCTGATGCCCAAGGCGACCGCCGTCTGGCTCGTGGACAACACCACGCTGACCTTCGAGCAGATCTCGGCCTTCACCGGCATGCACATCCTCGAGATCGAGGGCGTCGCCGACGGCGAGGTGGCGCAGGGCATCAAGGGGATCGACCCGGTGCTGACCGGCCAGCTGACGCGCGAGGAGCTCAAGCGCTGCGAGGAGAACCCGCAGGCGCGGCTGCGGCTGGTGCGCAAGGCCTCGATCCTCGCGCCCGAGCCCAAGCGCAAGGGGCCGCGCTACACGCCGTTGTCGAAGCGGCAGGACCGGCCCTCGGCGATCGCCTGGCTCGTGCGCTATCACCCGGAACTGCCCGACAGCGCGATCTCCAAGCTCGTCGGCACGACCAAGACCACCATCCAGTCGGTGCGCGACAAGTCGCACTGGAACACCGCCAACATCCGTCCGGTCGATCCGGTGGCGCTGGGGCTGTGCAAGCAGGTCGAACTCGACGCGGCCGTGGCCCGCGCCGCCGAGAAGAAGGCGCGCGAGGAAGGCGGATCGGTGCTCAGCGCCGAGGAGAAGATGCGGCTGATGACCACCGAGCAGTCGCTCGCCTCCGGCGGCTCGGAGACGCGGTTGCCAAGCTCGATGGCGGGGCTTGAGAACTTCACCCTCGGCGAGGGCGGCGGCGGGACGCAGGAGCGGGACGACGACGCGCGGCGCGATCCGCTCGACCCCGACGCGTTGTTCAACCTGCCCGAGCGGAACGCCGACGAGGAAGAAGACGAGGACACGTTCGATCCGCGCCGCTGAAGCGGGGGGCCGGCTGTCGCCGAGGCCCCTGCCCGCTCAGCAGATGCGCGGCAACTGCTCGCCGAGCAGCATGTCGACGATGCGCCCGCCGCCGAACAGCGTCGTCATCACCACGGTTCCGGGATGCGCCGCCACGGCGCGCCCGACGATCACCGAGTCGCGCCCCTCGGGGACCGAGCGCATCGCCGCGAGCGCCGCCTCGGCCTGATCGGGCGGGACGAAGAGGACCAGCTTGCCCTCATTGGCGAGGTAGAGCGGGTCGAGCCCGAGGATTTCGCAGAAGCCGCGGACTTCGGGGCGCAGCGGCAGGGCCGTCTCGTCGATCTCGACGCCGCAGCCCGCGCCCGCCGCGATCTCGTTGAGCGCCGAGGCGAGCCCGCCGCGCGTCGCGTCGCGGGCGCAGCGCAAGGAGGGGGCCGCGGCCATCGCCGCCTGCATCAGCGCGGCCAAGGGGGCGGTGTCGCTCTCGATGGGGCTGTCGAGTTCGAGGTCGCCGCGCGCGTCGAGGATGCAGGCGCCGTGGTCGCCGAGCCAGCCGTTGACGATGGCGACGTCGCCGGGCCGGACATGGCGGGCCGAGAGGTCCACGCCCGCCGGGATGACGCCGACGCCGGAGGTGGTCACGAACAGCTTGTCCGCCGAGCCGCGCCCGACGACCTTGGTGTCGCCGGTGACGATCCGCACCCCCGCCGCATCCGCCGCCCGCCGCATCGAGGCGGCGACGCGGCGCAGGGTCTCGACCGGGAGCCCCTCCTCCACGATCACCGCGCAGGAGAGCCACAGGGGCCGCGCGCCGCCGACCGCCAGATCGTTGACCGTGCCGTTGACCGCCAGTTCTCCGATGTCGCCGCCGGGGAATTCGAGCGGGTCGACCACATAGCCGTCGGTGGTGAAGGCGAGCCGGCCGCCGGCGAGGTCGGCGGGAAGCGCGAGCCGCGCCTGATCTTCCAGCTCGCCCATGTCGGGATTGTCGAAGGCGCGCACGAAGACGTCGTCGATCAGGTCGCGCATCGCCTTGCCGCCGCCGCCATGGGCGAGCGTGACGGTGTCGACGCGCAGGCGCCCGCCGCGGCGGCGGGGTTCGAAAGGCTGGTTCACTCGATCACTCCGCCGCGGTGGCCCGCACGCCCGCATAGAGGTGATAGGCGGCGCAGGCGCCTTCCGAACTCACCATCAGCGCGCCGAGCGGGGTTTCCGGCGTGCAGTCGAGGCCGAATTTCGGGCAGGCCCAAGGCTTGATCATCCCCTTGACCACGTCGCCGCAGCGCGCGCCCTCCATCTCCGGCAGCGCGCCCTCGCGCCCCGAAGACTTGCCGGCGCCGTAGCCCACGCCGAATTTCGCCTCCGCGTCGAAGGCCGCATATGTGTCGCGGATGCGCACGCCCGACTTGTCGATCTCGCCCAAGCCCCGCCAGTCGAAGGCGTCGCGGACCTGATAGACGTCGTCGATGGCGGCCATGGCGACGGGATTGCCGTGCTCGGGCACGATGCGGCCATACTGGTTCTCGATCTCGGCGCGGCCTTCGGCGATCTGGCGCAGCAGCATCAGGAGCGATTGCAGCAGGTCGAGCGGCTCGAAGCCCGCCACCACCACCGGCTTGCCGTAGTCGCGCGCGATGAAGTCGTAAGGGCGGATCCCGATCACCATCGAGACATGGCCGGGGCCGATGAAGCCGTCGAGCGTCATGTGCGGGTCGTCGAGCAGCGCCTTGATCGGGGGCGGCACGAGGATGTGGTTGCAGAACAGCGAGAAGTTGGTCAGCCCTTCCTTCGCCGCCTGCTGGATGGTGAGGGCGGTGGAGGGCATGGTGGTCTCGAAGCCCAGCCCGAAGAACACCACGTCGCGCTCGGGGAAGCGGCGGGCGAGCGCCAGCGCGTCGAGCGGCGAATAGACCATCCGCACATCCGCGCCGCGCGCCTTGGCCTGGGCGAGGCTGCCGCGCGTGCCGGGAACCCGCATCGCGTCGCCGAAGGTCGCGAAGATCACGCCGGGGCGCTCGGCGATGTCGAGGCAGTCGTCCACCCGGCTCATCGGCAGCACGCAGACCGGGCAGCCGGGGCCGTGGATGAACTCGATGCCGGGAGGGGTCAGCTTGTCCAGCCCGTAGCGGAAGATCGCATGGGTGTGGCCGCCGCAGATCTCCATGACGTGGACCGGTTTCTCCTCGGTCGCGCCGATGCGGGCGACTTCGGCCTCGATGGCGGCGAGCAGCGACTTCGCCTTGACCGGATCGCGGAACTCGTCGGCGTATTTCATCGCGCGCCCTCCGCTTCCAGCATGGCGTTGGCGCGCTGGATGGAGTCGATCTCCTCCATCGCCTCGCCGAGATCGTGCAGGGCCTGAAGGGTGGCGGCGGCCTCGTCAGGGTCGATGCGGCTCATCGCGAAACCGACATGCACCAGAACCCATTCGCCGATCAGCGCGTGCGGGCCGTCGGGGCCGCAGGCGCAGGCGAGGTTGACCTTGCGGCGCACGCCCGAGACGTCGACCACGCCGAGCATGTCGTCGGCGTCGGCGATCTCGACCACCTGGCCGGGGATTCCGAGACACATCGGCCTGTCCTCCTTGCGCGCCGCGTGGGCGCCGGGTCGCTGGGAGCCGGTCAGATCGCGCCGATGGCCGCGCGCAGGGCGACCAGACGCGCCTCGGCGTCGGCGGCCGCCGCGCCCAGCCGGGCCTTGCGGCGGGCGGCGATCCAGTCGAGCCACGCCGCCATCCCCTCGCCGGTGCGGGCGGACAGGCGGATCACCTGCGCGTCGGGGTTCACGCGGGCGACGTTTCTCTCCATCGCGTCGAGATCGACGTCGCAATGCGGCGCGAGGTCGGTCTTGTTGACGATCACGAGCGCCGAGGCCGCGAACATGTCGGGATATTTCAGCGGCTTGTCCTCGCCCTCGGTCACCGAGAAGATCGCCACCTTGCAGTCCTCGCCGAGGTCGAAGGCGGCGGGGCAGACGAGATTGCCGACATTCTCGATGAAAAGGGCGGCGTAGGGGGCGGGGTCGAGCCGGTCGATGGCGTGGCCGACCATGTGGGCGTCGAGATGGCAGCCCTTGCCGGTGTTGATCTGGACGGCCTTGGCGCCGGTCGCGCGGATGCGGTCGGCGTCGTTGGCGGTCTGCTGGTCGCCCTCGATCACGGCGACGGGCAGACGGTCGCCGAGCATCTCGATGGTGCGGCACAGGAGCGTGGTTTTCCCCGAGCCCGGCGAGGACACCAAGTTGAGCGCCAGCACGCCGAGGCCCGCGAGCCGCGCCCGGTTGGCCTGCGCATAGGCGTTGTTCTTGGCGAGGATGTCGGTCTCGACCGCGATCATCCGCGCCTGGCTCATGCCGGGGACGGAGGCGCCTGCGGGGCCAGTCCCGTAATGCAGGTCGCCATGGTCGTGGTCATGGGCGGCGGCGTGGTCGTGCGCGGTGTCCGGGGCGTGCGCATGCGCGTGGCTGTGCGTGACGACAGTTCCGTCCGGCGCAACGTGGGAATGGCTATGCGCATGCTCATGGGCGTGGTCGTGCGCGTGGGCGTCGTGCGGATGGGCGTGGCTGTGGGCGTAGGGCTCGCCGTCGGGGCCGACATGGGTGCGCCGATGCGCGCGGCCGCCCTCGATGGTCGCCCCGTTCTCGCCGCAGCCGCACACCGTGCACATCCGTCAGGTCTCCCCGCGCAATCGCATCCGCCGCATCCGCGCGGAAGCAGCCTTGCGCAGTCGAATTTCGTCGGTCAATCGCAACTGTCGTCGCAGCGGGGCCGACATCAAGAAGAGCTTGCGGCCTCGGGCCCCCGCCGAATTTTCCGCGACGACGCCTCGCCGCAACCCGATCGCGGCTTAGAACCTCGTCAGCGCCCGCGCCTCTTGCGCCGGCCCGCGACGAGGAGAGCCCGCGACATGAACATCCACGCGCATCCGATGAGCGCCGAGCGCGCCCTCGACCGCCCGAGCCGCGACGAGGCCGAAGCCGCCGTGCGCACGCTGCTGCGCTGGGCCGGCGACGACCCCGAGCGCGAGGGCCTGCGCGACACGCCGGGCCGCGTCGCCCGCGCCTATGGCGAGTGGTTCCGCGGCTACGCCGAAGACCCCCACGCCGACCTGCAGCGCGTCTTCGAGGAAGTCGAAGGCTATGACGAGATGGTCGTCCTGCGCGACATCCGCTTCGAGAGCTATTGCGAGCACCACCTCGCGCCGATCATCGGGCGGGCCCATGTCGGCTACATGCCGACCAACCGGGTGGTGGGCATCTCCAAGCTCGCCCGCGTCGTGGACAGCTTCGCCAAGCGGTTGCAGGTGCAGGAGAAGATGACCGCCCAGATCGCCAACGCCATCCAGGACGTGCTGCAGCCGCTCGGCGTCGCAGTGGTGCTCGAGGCCGAGCATCAGTGCATGAGCACGCGCGGCGTCCACAAGCACGGGGTGTCGATGGTGACCTCCACCATGCTCGGCGTGTTCCGCGAGGACCCCGCCACAAGGCGCGAATTCCTCGCGATGATCGGCAATCCGGTCAATCGCGGGGCGTGAGAGCGGCCTCGCCCCGCCCCGCGTCGGCGACGGCGCCGGCGCGCGACAGGCCGATGGCGATGGGGCGGGTCGCGGGGAACTGCGCGAAGACGATCATCAGGATCACCATGATCGGGATCGCGAGGAACATCCCCACCGGTCCCCAGAGCGCCCCCCACACCACCAGCGACAGCAGGATGACGAAGCCGCTCATGTTGAGACGGTCGCCCATTACGCGCGGCAGCACGATCTCGCCGGCGAGGAACTGCACCCCCGCCAGCATGGCGATCATCGCGAGGACGGGCGCGGCCGAGTCGACCTGCAACAGCGCGTAAATCACGGGGAACGTCACGGCGAGGATCGAGCCGATGGTGGGGATGAAATTAAGACCGAAGGCGAGGAAACCCCAGAAACCCGCTCCGCTCACGCCGAAAAGCAGACAGATCGCCCAGGTCGCGACGCCCACGCCCGCGCTGATCAGCGTCATCAGCCAGAGATAGGCGCGCACCTCCTCGGCGACGTGGCGCAAGGTGGCGCGCAGCGCCGCGCGGCGGGCGGGGTCGGGGACGAGGGCGTTGAGCTTGGCGACGTAGAAGCGCTGATCGACCAGCAGGAACATCACGTAGAGAAACACCAGAACGACGTCGCCGACCAGCGCGCGCGCCGCGTCGAAGGCGTCGCGGGCGAGCGCCTCGAGCCGCAGGCCCGACAGCAGCATTTCGAAATCCACCCGATGCTCCAGTCCGAACCGCGCGAGCACCGCGTCGACCGTCGCCAGCAGCTTCGCCTCGACCCCGTCGAGCCCCGCGCTCAGCGCGCCGGCGTTCTCGGCGATGATGCGGGCGACGAACAGCATCAGCCCGAACAGCGTCGCGACCGCCGCGAGCGTCGCCGCCCAGCCGGGAACGCGCGGCGCCCGGGCGCGCAGCGCGTCGGCCAGAGCGTTGATCAGGAACCAGATCAGCACCGCGACCGCGATCGGCGCCAGATAGGGCCGCCCGTAATAGAGCGCGACGGCCAGCAGCACGGCCAGCGCCAGCAGGTGAACCAGATCGCGCAGATGAGAGGGGGCGGTTTGCATCGGGGCGGACCTGCTGCAAGGGACGACAGCCACGCCTACACCAGCCTCGCGGCGATTCGGAGACGCAGATGACCACGACGACAGGGCGGCGCGCGATCCTGATCACCGGCTGCTCCTCGGGCATCGGGCTCGACGCGGCGCGGACGCTGGCCGCGCGCGGCTGGCGCGTCTTCGCGACCTGCCGCAAGCAGGAGGATTGCGACCGGTTGAGCGCCGAGGGGCTGGAGAGCTTCCGCCTCGATTACGAGGACGAGGGAAGCGCGACCGCCGCCGCCGCCGAGGCGCTGGCGCGCAACGGGGGGCGGCTCGACGCGCTGTTCAACAACGGCGCCTATGCGATCCCCGGTTTCATCGAGGATTTGCCGACCGACGCGCTGCGGGCGATCTTCGAGGCGAATTTCTTCGGCTGGCACGCGCTGACCCGCGCGGTTCTGCCCGCGATGCGGACGCAGGGGCATGGGCGGATCGTCCAGTGCTCCTCGGTGCTGGGGTTCTCGGCGGTGCGCTGGCGCGGGGCCTATGTGGCCACGAAATTCGCGCTGGAGGGCTATTCGGACGCGCTGCGGCTGGAGCTGCGGGGCCTGCCGATCCATGTCAGCCTGATCGAGCCGGGGCCGATCGCCACCCGCTTCAACCCCAACGCGCTGGCGCAGTTCGAGCGCTGGATCGACCCGGACGCTTCGGCGCGGCGGGGCGAACTCGCGCAGATCGCCGCGCGCTATCGCCGGGGGGAGGCCGCGCCCAACCGCTTCGAATTGCCGCCCGCCGCGGTGACCCGCAAGCTGATCCACGCGGTCGAGAGCCCAAGGCCAAAGGCGCGCTACTATGTGACGACGCCGACTTACGTCGTCGCCGCGCTGAAGCGGCTGGCGCCGCGCGCGGCGCTCGACTGGCTGATGGCGCGCAACTGAGGCGCGCGCGCCTCTTGCGCAGCTGCGCCGCCGGCGCAGGATCGCCCCATGACGCAGCCTGAACCCCTCCCGACCGCCGAGACGATCCGCGTGCGCGGGCAGGTGCAGGGCGTGGGTTTCCGGCCCTTCGCGTGGCGCCTCGCGGCGCGGCTCGGCGTGGCGGGCGAAGTGCGCAACGACGCCGAGGGGGTGCTGATCCATGCGCAGGGCGCGCGCCTCGACGCCTTCGCGCGGGCGCTGCGCGAGGAGGCGCCGAAACTGGCGCGGGTCGATGCGGTCGAGCGCGCCCCCTGCCCCGCCCGCCCCGGCCTGACGGGCTTTTCCATCGCCGCGAGCGCCGGCGGCGCCGCTCGGACCCAGGCGACGCCTGACGCGGCGCTCTGCCCCGCCTGCCGCGCCGAGATCGCCGATCCCGCCGACCGCCGCTTCCGCTACGCTTTCGCCAACTGCACCGAATGCGGCCCGCGCTTCTCGATCATGCGCGCCGTGCCCTATGACCGCGCGACGACGACCATGGCGGGCTTCGCGCTATGCCTCGCATGCCGCGCGGAATATGACGACCCCGCCGACCGCCGCTTCCACGCCCAGCCGGTCGCCTGCCCGGTCTGCGGTCCGCGGCTGTGGCTGGAGCGGGACGGCGCCGAGGTCTCGGGCGACGCCGTCGCGGCGGCGGCGGCGATGCTGCGCGACGGCGCGATCCTCGCGATCAAGGGCCTCGGCGGCTGGCAGCTGGCGTGCGACGCGCGCGACGAGGCCGCCGTGGCGCGGCTGCGCGCGCGCAAGCGCCGCCCCGCCAAACCCTTCGCGCTGATGGCCGCCGACGCGGCGACGGTCGCGCGCTTCGCCGCCGTCTCTGAGGCCGAGCGCGCGCTGCTGGAAAGCCCCGCCGCGCCCATCGTCCTGCTGGCGGCGCAGGGCGCGGCGCTCGCGCCCTCGGTCGCGCCGGGGCAGTGGGCGCTGGGCTGGATGCTGGCGGCGACGCCCTTGCACGCGTTGCTGCTCGACGCGGTCGGCCGGCCCTTGGTGATGACCTCGGGCAACCTGTCGGGCGAGCCGCAGGTGATCGGCGACGACGAGGCGCGGGCCAAGCTCGGCGCCTTCTGCGACGGGTTTCTGGCCCATGACCGCCCCATCGCGCGCCGGCTCGACGATCCGGTGGCGCGCGTGGCGGCGGGGGCGGTGCGGGTGCTGCGGCGCGGCCGGGGGATGGCGCCGCAGACGCTGCCTCTGCCGTCCGATCTGGCGGGCGCCCCGCCGGTCGCAGCGCTCGGCGGGCAGCTCAAGGCGGCGCTGTGCCTGACGCGGGACGGCGCCGCTTTGCTCTCGCACCACATCGGCGATCTCGACGAGCCGTCGACCTGCGCCGAGTTCGACGCGGCGCTGGCCGATTACGCCGCGCTGTTCGACCATGCGCCGGCGGCGCTCGCCTGCGACCTCCACCCCGACCACCGCACGACCCGCATCGCCGAAAGCTGGGCGGAGCGGGCGAACCTGCCGCTCGTCCGCGTTCAGCACCATCACGCGCACATCGCCGCCGCGATGGCCGAGGCCGGCTGGACGCGCGCCGACGGCCCGGTGCTGGGCGTCGCGTTCGACGGGCTGGGCTGGGGGCCGGACGGGACGGTCTGGGGCGGCGAATGGCTGCTGGCCGGGTATTCCGAGTTTCGACGGCTCGCGCATCTGAAGCCGGTTCCCCTGCCCGGCGGCGACGCGGCGCAGCGCGAGCCCTGGCGCAATCTGCTCGCGCAGCTGGACGCGGCGGGCTTGGGGACGGAGGCGGAGGCGCTGGCGCCGGGCAAGCCGCTGCGGGCGCTGCGGGCGGCGGCGGCGCGCGGGGTGAACGCGCCGCGCAGCTCCTCGGCGGGGCGGCTGTTCGACGCGGTCGCCGCCGCCTGCGGGCTCGCGCCGGAGCGGCTGAGCTTCGAGGGCGAGGCGGCGATGGCGCTGGAGGCGGCGGCCCGCCGCGCGCCCGACCTCGCCCCCTATCCCTTCGGGCGCGACGGCGCGGCGCTCGACCCCGCGCCGATGTGGCGCGCGCTGCTGGCGGATCGCGCGGCGGGGGCGGCGCCCGAGGCGATGGCGGCGCGGTTTCACGCAGGGCTCGCGCAGGCGACGGCGACGCTCGCGCGCGATCTGGCGCGGGCGCATGACGCGCGGGCGATCGCGCTGTCGGGGGGCGTGTTCCAGAACGCGACGCTGCTCGAGGCGACCGTCGCGGCGCTGGCGGGCGAGGCGCTGCTGATCCCGGCGCAGGCGCCGATGAACGACGGCGGCCTGGCGCTCGGCCAGGCGGCGGTTGCGGCGGCGCGGGCGCTGGAGGGCCGGCTCTAGCTTCCCGGGACCACGGTCAGCCCGAGCGCCCGCCAGACCTGCATGCCGCCGCGATAGTAGAAGATCTTCTCCGCCGGGTAGCCCGCTTCGATCATCCGCCGCGCGGCGGTCGGCGACTGTCCGCACCACGGGCCGTTGCAGAACAGCGCGACGGCGGGCACGTCCTCGCCGCATTCGAAGCCTTCGAAATCGGCGACGCAGCCGAGTTCGCCCAGCCGGTCGGCGGCCTCGGTGTAGGGGACCGAGATCGCGCCGGGGATCGTGCCCGCCTCGAATTCGGGGCGGATGCGGCCGTCGATCACCTTGGCGGCGGGGTCCTGAAGGAAGGCGATCAGCTCGAGTTCGCCGACGGTCGTCACGCCCTCGGCGGGGGTCATCGGCTGGATGCAGAATTCGGGGCATGGGCGGGAGGTCAGCGCCCATTCGCCGGTCACGGCGTTGGCGGGGTCCTGAATGCGGGAGATCTCGACGGGCCCGTCCGGCGTCTGAACCGTGGCCGACATCATCTCCTTGGTGATGCCGACCGGATCGGCGGAGGCCGCGCCCGCCGTCAGGAGAAGGATCGCGCACAGTTTCCGCATGGTCGTCGCCTCCGTTATGGTTTTGCATGAGGCTTCAGTCTTCGGGGGAGCATGTCAACAGCGATGCGCGGCCGAGGCGCCGCAGCGGACGACGGCGAACGCGGCGGCTCCTGCGCCGCAAGATGAGCGGCGCCGCCTCTCGCAAATCCGCCCCAATCGCGGCATAGGAGCGTGGAATGTCGTCGCGGAGTTTCCGACCATGCGCCTCTCGCCCCTTCTCGCAGCCCTGAGCGTCGCCGCCATGCCAGCCCTCGCCGCCGACATCGCCGTCACCGGCATCTATCTCGAGCGCATCGCGACGCCGCCCGGCTCGACCTTCAGCGTCGCGCTGCAGGACGTCTCGCGCGCCGACGCGCCCGCCGTCGCCCGCGCCCGCGCCGAGGCGACGGTGGCCGGCGGCCCGCCCTTCCGCGTCGTGCTGACCGACGATCCGCAGACCCGCGATCCGCAAGGCCGCTACGCCCTGCGCGCCGAACTGCGCCTGCCCGACGGCGCGCTGTTCTTCACCACCGACAGCTTCGTCGAAGCCCCCGGAGAGAACGCCGAGGTCGAGATCCGCATGATCCGGACGGGCGGCGCGCCCGCCGAACCGGTCAGCCTGAAGCCGTGGGACCTGATCGGGCCGCGCTGGGCGCTGGCGCAGATCGGCCACCTCCCCGCCCCCGCCGACAGCAAGGCGCATCTGCTGTTCGACGACGCTGGGCGCATCGCCGGGGACGCCGGCTGCAACCGCCTCGGCGCCAGCTACCTCGCGCGGCCCGACGGCGCGTTTCTCGCCGGCCCCGGCATGTCGACCATGATGGCCTGCCCCGAGCCCGCGATGTCGACCGAACGCGCCGTCTTCGACGCGCTCGACCGCGCGCGCGGATGGCGGCTCGGCGACGACCGGATGACGCTGCTCGACGGCGACGGCGCGGTGCTGCTGGTCTTCGCGCGCGCCGAGCCCTGAGACCGAGATATGGCGCCGCCCCGGCGCGCGGACGCCAGAGATTGATCTTGGGCGCGATTTCCGGCTTACTCGTCGCGCCGCAAGGCCAATGACGAGCAGTCAGATCAAGGAGGCCGCATGGCCGCCATCTCGCGCCCCGACGATTTGTTCGCCGGCGCCCCGGACGCCTCCGCGGGCTACGACGCCGCGCAGATCGAGGTGCTGGAGGGGCTGGAGCCCGTCCGCAAGCGCCCCGGCATGTATATCGGCGGCACCGACGAACGCGCGCTGCACCATCTCGCCGCCGAAGTGCTCGACAATGCGATGGACGAGGCGGTGGCGGGCCACGCAAGCCGCATCGACGTCGAGCTGCGCGGCGACGGCTCGCTCCTGATCCGCGACAACGGGCGCGGCGTGCCGGTCGATCCGCATCCGAAATTTCCGGGCAAGTCGGCGCTCGAAGTGATCTTCACAACCCTCCATTCCGGCGGGAAATTCTCCGGGAAGGCCTATCAGACGTCGGGGGGCCTGCACGGCGTCGGGGCGTCGGTGGTCAACGCGCTGTCGGTTTCGCTCGAAGTGGAAGTCGCGCGCGGCAAGGTGCTGCACCGCCAGCTTTTCTCGCGCGGCCTGCCGCTCGGCCCGCTGGAGGTGGCGGGCCCCGCACCGAACCGGCGCGGCACCTCGGTCGCCTTCCTGCCCGACCCGGAGATCTTCGGCGCGTCGGCGCGCTTCCGCCCGGCGCGGCTGCACCGCATGGCGCGCTCCAAGGCCTATCTGTTCGCCGGCGTCGAAATCCGCTGGCGCTGCGACCCCGCGTTGCTGCGCGAGGGCGACGCGACGCCGCCCGAGGACGTGTTCCACTTCCCCGGCGGGCTGCGCGACCACCTCGCCGAGACGCTGGCCGGGGCGGAATGCTGCAACGCCGAGCCCTTCGCGGGCCGCGTCGCCTTCGCCGAGAAGTTCGGCGCCGACACCGCCGGCTCGGTCGAATGGGCGGTCAGCTGGACGCCGGCGCGCGACCCGTTCCTGTCCTCCTACTGCAACACGGTCCCCACCCCCGAAGGCGGCACGCATGAGCAGGGCCTGCGCGCGGCGCTGACCAAGGGGCTGCGCGCCCATGCCGAGCTGACCGGAAACGGCAAGCGCGCCGCGAGCCTGACCGGCGAGGACGTGTTCTCCGGGGCCTGCGGGATGATCTCGGCCTTCATCCGCGAGCCCGAATTCGTCGGACAGACGAAGGATCGCCTCGCCTCCGCCGAGGCGGCGCGCTTGGTGGAAGGCGCGGTGCGCGACCATTTCGACCACTGGCTCGCCGCCGACCCCAAGCGGGCGGGCGCGATCCTCGACTTCGCGCTCGAGCGCGCCGAGGAGCGGCTGCGGCGGCGGCGCGAGAAGGAGACGCAGCGCAAGACCGCCACCCGCAAGCTGCGCCTGCCCGGCAAGCTCGCCGACTGTTCGGAGGCCACGCGCGAGGGTTCGGAGATCTTCCTCGTCGAAGGCGACAGCGCCGGCGGCTCGGCCAAGCAGGCGCGCGACCGGAAGTTTCAGGCGGTGCTGCCGCTCAGGGGCAAGATCCTCAACGTGCTCGGCGCGGCGTCGGCCAAGATGGGGCAGAATCAGGAGCTGAACGACCTGTTGCAGGCGCTGGGCGTCAGCCCGGGGGCGAAATACCGCGAGGAGGATTTGCGCTACGACCGCGTCGTCATCATGACCGACGCGGATGTGGACGGCGCGCACATCGCGGCGCTTCTGATGACCTTCTTCTTCACCCAGCTGCGTCCGCTGGTCGAGCATGGCCATCTGTTCCTCGCCCAGCCGCCCCTGTTCCGGCTGAAGCAGGGCGCCGTCTCCACCTATGCGCGCGACGAGGCGGAGCGGGCGCGGCTCGAGGCGAAAGGGCTCGGGGGCAAGGGCAAGATCGAGGTGTCGCGCTTCAAGGGCCTCGGCGAGATGATGCCGAAGCAGCTGCGCGAGACCACGATGGACCCCGCCAGCCGCCGCCTGATCCGCGTGGCGATCGACGACGAAATCCCCGGCGAGACCGGGGCGCTGGTCGAGCGGCTGATGGGCCGCAAGCCGGAACTGCGCTTCGCCTTCATTCAGGAGAATGCGCGCTACGCGGAGGACCTCGACATATGAGACCCGCCCTCGCCCTCGCCGCGCTTGCGCTCGCCGGCTGCGCCGACAGCGTGCGAGTGTTCAACGCCTCGCCGATCCCGCAGCACCGCGCCGACATCTCGCGCGCGGCGACCGGGGGGATTCAGGCGCTCGAAGTGCATGGGGCGCCGCCGGACGGCGCCGCGCCGGAGGCGGTGGCGGCGGCGACGACCGGCCCCGCCGGCTTTCGCCCGACCCGCTACGCGCTGGCCGCTCCCGGTGAGGGCGGCCTGCGCACCGTGTTCGAGTTCGGCGGGGCGGCGGGCGGCCAGGCCAGTTGCCGCGCGCCGCGGGGGAGCGCGCAGGCGCCCGGCGCCGACATGCAGATCGCCGCGACCCTGTGTCAGGGGAGCGGCGACGTCTCGACCGCCACGCTGCGCGCGCCGGGGGTGGCGGGGCCGTCCTCTCCGGGCTATGAGGCCGCGGTTCGCGCGTTGCTGCGCGAGTTGCTGACGCCGGAGCGGCCGCAGATGTTCCCCCGGTTCCTGAGGTAGGAGAGCGGGATGCTTCGCAGGATCAGCGCCGCCGTCGCCGCCCTCGCCGCCGCCCTGCTCGGCGGGTGCGATCAGGCGCCGTTCGTCATCTCCCGCGTCGACGTGATCCATCAGGGCCTGTCCTCGACGATCCGCAGCGCCGGTCAGGCCTTCGTCGAGAGCCATGGCCGCCCCTTCGCCGGCGTCGCGCCCGAGGAGATCGCCGCGCGCCTGAGTCTGCCGGCCTCCTATCCGACCGGCTTCCGCTTCGTCGCGCGCGAGCCCGGACCTGCGCGAGACGGGCTGCGGCTGGTGCTGCATTTCAATCCCGAAGGCCCCCCGAACGGCATCGCCGATTGCGACCGCGTAGCCGAAGCGCGGACGCTGGCGCCCGCGCTCACAGGGTTCCGCGTGACCGCGACCTGGTGTCAGGGATCGCGCCCGCTCGTCACCGGCTTCCTGGAGGCCCCGCGGACCGAGGCCGACGATCCGGCGGGCTTCGCCCATGTCATGGCGCAGCTGATCCGCGCGATCACCGCCTGATCCGCATGGCGGCGCCGAAGAGGCGCCGCAACATCTTGCGAAAGGAAGCGGCTCCACCGCAAGATGCGCGCCGGGGCCGACTCGGCCCGAGGCGAGAGCGCGCGATGAAGTTCGTCCGGCTCAGATTGCAGGGCTTCAAGAGCTTCGTGGACCCCACGGAGCTCTCCATCGCGGCCGGGCTGACCGGCGTGGTGGGCCCGAACGGCTGCGGCAAGTCGAACCTGCTCGAGGCGATCCGCTGGGCGATGGGCGAGAGCTCGGCCAAGGCGATGCGCGGCGGCGAGATGGAGGACGTGATCTTCGCCGGCGCCGCGGGCCGCCCGGCGCGCGCCTTCGCCGAAGTCGCCCTCACCCTCGACAATTCCGCCCGGCGCGCCCCGCTCGCCTTCAACGACGCCGAGCGCATCGAGGTGACGCGGCGGATCGCGCGCGACGCCGGCTCGGCCTATCGCGTCAACGGGCGCGAGGCGCGGGCGCGCGACGTGCGGATGCTGTTCGCCGACGCCGCCACCGGGGCGCATTCCCCGGCGCTGGTGCGGCAGGGGCGCATCGCCGAGCTGATCGCCGCCAAGCCCACGGCGCGGCGGGCGATCCTGGAAGAGGCGGCGGGCGTGTCGGGGCTGCATCAGCGCCGCCACGAGGCGCTGCTCAAGCTCGACGCCGCCGCGCGCAACCTCGAGCGGGTGGACGAGGTGCTGGAGGGGCTCGACCAGCGCGCCGCCCAGCTCGCCCGGCAGGCCAAGCAGGCGGAGCGCTACCGCAAGCTGTCGCAGGCGCTGCGCCGGGCGGAGCTGGCGCTTCTGCTGCTGCGCTGGCGCGAGGCGGAGGCGGGGCGCGCGGAGGCCGAGCGCGCGCTCGGACAGGCGCGCGCCGACGAGGCCCGCGCGACCGCCGCCGCGCTCGCCGCCGCCCGCGCCCGCGACGCCGCCGACGCCGCCGCCCCGCCCGCGCGCGAGGAGGCGATGATCGCAGGCGCGGTGGCGCAGCGGCTGATCGTGGAGCGCGACCAGCTCGCCGCAAGGCTCGACGCGGCGAAGGCGGGGGCGCGCGACGCCGCCGCCCGGCTCGCCCAATTGCGCGCGGACGCCGAACGCGAGGACCAGCTGAACCGCGACGCCGCCGACAGCCTCGCCCGGCTCGACGCCGAACTCGCCGAACTCGACCGGGCCGATCAGGGCCACGACGCGCGCCTCGCCGAGGCAGAGCGCGCCGCCGCCGAAACCGCCGCGGCGCTCGGCGAGGCGGAGGCCGCGCGCGAGCGTGCCGGGGCCGAGGCGGCGCAGGCCGCCGCCGCCTTCGACGCCGCCGCCCGCCGCCTCTCCGAAACCCGCGCCGCCGCCGAGCGCGCGGCCCGCGCCGCCGCCGAGGCCGAGACCGCGCATCGCGGCCTCGCCGAGCGTCTCGACGCGCTGACCGCGCAACAGGCGCAGGCGCGCGCCGCCGCCGCAACCGCCGCCGCCGCCGCGAGCGCCGCCGAGACCGCCTGCGCCGAGGCCGAGGCCCGGCGCGCCGACGCGCAAGCGGCGGAAGACGCCGCGCGCGCCGAGGCCGCCGCCGCCTCCGGCGACGCTGCGGCGCTGCGGGCGGAAGCCGCCGGCCTCGAGAAGGCGCTCGCGCGCGATGCGGGCCCAGCGGGGCGCATCCTCGACCGCGTCCGGGTCGCCGCCGGTTTCGAAGCGGCGCTCGGGGCCGCCCTCGGCGACGATCTCGACGCGCCCGAAGTCGAGGGCGACCGCGGCGGATGGCGCGCGCTCGCGCCCATCGACGCCGCTGCGCGCGCCGCCGCCGAGCCGCTCGCCCCGCATGTCGCGGCGCCCGAGGCGCTCGCGCGCCGGCTGTCCTTCGTCGCGCTGGTCGAGAGCGTCGAGGCGGGCGACGCGCTGCATGCGGCGCTCGGCCCGGGCTGGCGGCTCGTCACGCGCGCGGGCGATCTGTGGCGCTGGGACGGGCTGCGCCGGCGCGCGGGCGAAGCGGCCAATCCCGCCGCCGCCCGCCTCGCCCAGCGCAACCGGCTCGAGGCCGCGCGCGCAGCCCTCGCCGAGGCCGAGGCGCGCGAGACCGCGACCCGCAGCGCGCTCGCCGCCGCGACCGCCGGACGCGCGCAGGCCGTCGCCGCCGACGACGCCGCCCGCGCCGCCCGCCGCAAGGCCGACGCCGCCGCCGCCGAGACCGCCCGCGCCGCCGGCGCAGCCGAGGCCGCCCTCTCCCAGGCGCAGGCCCGCGGCGACGCGCTGGCCGAGGCGCGCGCCGCCCGCGCCGCCGACGCCGAAGCCGCGCGGGCCGCCGCCGCCGAAGCGGACGCCGCACGCGCCGCCCTCGCCGATCCCGCCGCCGCGCGCGCCGCCGCCGAAGAGGCTCGCCGCGCCGTCGAGGCCGCCCGCGCCCGCGCGCTCGCCGCCGCCTCCGACGTCGAGGAGCTGCGCCGCCGCGCCGCGGGCCGCGCCCGCCGCCGCGACGCCGCGGCCCGCGAGCGCGCGGGATGGAGCGGCCGGCTCCACGCCGCCGAAACGCGCGCCGCCGATTTCGCCGCCCGCATCGCCCGCGCCGAGCGCGACGCCGCATCCGCCGCCGCAGCCCCCGCCGCCGTGGCGGCGGATCAGGAGCGCCTCGCGGCGTCCCTGCGCGACGCCGAAACCCGCCGCGCCGCCGCCGAAGACGCGCGCGCAACCGCCGAGGCCGCCCTGCGCGACGCCGCCGCCGCCGCGCGCGAGGCCGAGACCGCGGCGTCGGCCGCCCGCGAAGCCCGCGCCCGCCGCGAGGCGCTTCTGGAGGCTGAGGCGGCGCGCGCGCAGGAGGCGCTCGCCCGTCTCGCCGAGGCCGAGCCGAAAGGGCCGCAGGCCGTCGCGGAGGCGCTCGCCGACGCGCCCGACCTCCCCGACGCGGAGGCCGCCGAGATCGAGGCGGCGAAGCTGCGCCGCCAGCGCGAGGCGCTCGGGCCCGTCAACCTCCGCGCCGAGCAGGACGCCGCCGAGACCGAGGCCGAGCGTGCGGCGCTGGCCGGCGAGCGCGCCGATCTGGAGGCCGCGATCGCCAAGCTGCGCCAGGGCGTCGCCGAGCTGAACCGAGAGGGCCGGGCGCGCCTGCTCGCCGCTTTCGACGATGTGAACCGGACTTTCGGCGAGCTGTTCCGGCATCTTTTCGGCGGCGGCGAGGCCAATCTGGCGCTGGTGGAGAGCGACGATCCGCTGGAGGCGGGGCTCGAGATCATGGCGATGCCGCCCGGCAAGCGGCTCGGGTCGCTGTCGCTGATGTCGGGCGGCGAGCAGACGCTGACGGCGCTGGCGCTGATCTTCGCGGTGTTCCTCGTCAACCCCGCGCCGCTCTGCGTGCTCGACGAGGTGGACGCGCCGCTCGACGACGCCAATGTCGGGCGCTTCTGCGACCTGCTCGACGAGATGACCCGCCGCACCGAGACGCGGTTCCTGATCATCACCCACAACGCCGTCACCATGAGCCGGATGGACCGGCTGTTCGGCGTGACGATGATCGAGCAGGGCGTCAGCCAGCTCGTCTCGGTCGATCTGGCGCTCGCCGCCGAGATGGCGGGCTGAGACCGTGAGGACCGTCGTCTTCGATCTCGACGGCACGCTGGCCGACACCGCGCCCGACCTGATCGGCGCGGCCAACGCGGTCGGCGCCGCGCGCGGCTGGCCGCCGCTCGACGCCCTGGCCGAGCGCCGCGTCGCCGGTCAGGGAGGGCGGGCGCTGCTGCGGCGCGCGATCGCTCTGGCGGGGCTCGCGCCCGACGAGACGCTGGTGGACGCCGCCCTGCCCGACTTTCTGGCGCTCTACGAGGCGCGCATCGCGCGCGAGACGCGGCTTTTCCCGGGCGCGGCGGAGACGCTGGAGGGGCTCGGCGCCGCGGGCTGGCGGCTCGCGATCTGCACCAACAAGCCGCAGGGTCTGGCGGAGCGCCTGCTCGACGCGCTGGGCGTCGCCCACCGCTTCGCCGCGGTCCTGGGGGCGGACGCCGCGCGCCCGCGCAAGCCGGATCCTGCGCATCTGCTCGAGACGATCGCGCTTGCGGGCGGCGATCCGCGCCGGGCGGTTCTCGTCGGCGACACGGCGACCGACCGCGAGACCGCCCGCGCCGCCGGCGCGCCCTGCATCCTGTGCGAATTCGGCTATGCGCTCGAGCCGCTCGCGCGCCTCGCCCCCGACGCGGTGATCGCCGATCTGCGCCAGACCGGCGCCGTCGCCGCGCGGCTGCTCGGCGAACCCCCTTGACGCGCCGGGGCCGCGCGCCCTAGATGCCCCGCACCGGGCGGTTAGCTCAGTTGGTAGAGCACAGTGTTCACATCGCTGGGGTCACTGGTTCGAGCCCAGTACCGCCCACCATCTTCCTCACTCCGGAACGAAAGCCGCTCGCCGACCCGGCGAGACCCTGCGAAGCGTTGTCGCAGCGCGACGGCGCGCCGCAGCGCGGCCCTTGCGGCGCGCGGCGCACGGCGCGACGCTCGCGCCATGGTGAGGCGCGAGGGGAGTGCGTCATGCGCAAGGCTGAGGATGCTGGCGAGCGGCGGTGGCGCTCGGCGACCTGGACTCAGAGGCGTGCGGGGATGCTGGCGGGGGGCGCGGTCGTCGCGCTAGGCGCAGCCCTCGCGGCGGCGGGGCTCCTGGGGGGCGCCGCCTGGGCGCTGGCCGTTCTGATCTTCATCTCGGCGCCGGTCGCGTCGATGGCGACGGGCGCGCTCGGCGCCTGGCCCGCAGTGCTGCTCGGCCTCGGCGTCAACGCCTTCGCGATCGGCTTCGTCGTCCACAGCCTCGCCCGCTTCGCCTCCGGCGCGGAGGGGATGAGCGATCTCACCGTCCGGATTCTGGGCCGCGACCGCAGCTGAGTTCACGGAAAAAGCGCGGCCCGGCTGGACCGGACCGCGCGACGTGTCGGGCCGAACCTCTCAGGCGCGGCGCGACAGGGTGCGCCAGCCGAGCGCGCTCGAGAACACCGTTCCGGCGCGGCCGACGGCGCTGTCGCGGTCCTTGCGCGGCGACAGCAGCGGGTAGCCGAGGAACGCCTGCGAGGCGAACCGCGCCTTGCCCACCGCGCTGTCGCGCGTCTTGCGCGGCGAGAGCAGCGGATAGCCGAACCACTTCACGGAGACATGCCCCGCTTTGCCGACGGCGCTCGTGCGCGGACGGCGCTCCGACAGGAGCCGGATGTGGAACATGTCGGAGACGAGCGGCGAGCCCTTGGCGCGGCTCGCCGACCGGGCCGGCGGCGGCGCGGCGGCCTTGCGTTTCGCAGGCGGGGCGCTCTTCGGCGCGTCAACGTCCAGGTCGCTCATCCTTCGGGCCTCCTCTGGTTTGCTTCGGTCGATCGGCGCCCCGGCGGGTCGCCCGCCGCCACGCGCCGCCGTCTGTCGGCCCGCATCGTCGCCGGGCCTGCGTCCTGCTTCAACACTTGTCCACCCCTCCCGCAGTTGCGCCGACCGCCGCGACGCCTCCGCTGGCCGCGGCGCGCCGCGCCAGCGGCCAAGCCGCGAGGAGCGCGAGCGCCAGAAGGATGGCCTCTACGGCGAAGACTGCGAGATAGGGCGTCGCCAGATCGCCGATCGGCGCGGCCAGAACCACGTCGCGGATCGCGCCGCCGATGGCGATGGCGACGCCCGCCGCAGTCGTCTGCACGGCGCCCCACGCGCCGAGCGCGAGCCCGACATGGGAACGCGGCGCGGCCCGCATCGTCGCCGTCAGCGTCCCGTGCGAGAACAGCCCCGCCCCGAAGCCCGCGACCAGCGTCGCGGCGATCAGCGTCGGCGCGGCGAGCGCGGCGGCCGAGGCGAAGACCAGCGCGAAGGCTCCCACCCCGACAGCCGCGCCCCAAAGCGCGACGCTCATCGGATTGGCCCCGGCGCTCTCGCCGGCGACGGCCGACACTCTGCGCGCCCCGGCGCCGAGCACGCGCGACGCCAGCCCGAAGCCGATCAGACTGCCGAAGGCGAGGACGACCGAGAGCCGCGTCGTCTCGGCGACGCTCATCCCCAGAACCTGCCCGCCGAAGGGCTCGAGCAGCACGTCGGCCATGCCGAAGCCGGCCGTCCCGAGCGCGATCGCGACGAGCAGCCGACGCACGGAGGCGACTTCGGTCAGGCGGCGCCAGGAATCCGCAAACCGCGGCGCGACGGCGGTCTTCATCGCCTGCGCGCGGACGCGGTCGCGCGACTCCTGCTTCCACAAGGCGATCCCGTTGAGGATCATCGTGACGACGGCGGCCCCCTGGATCACCTGGATCAACCGCGCCGGGCTGTAGGGCTCGAGCAGCAGGCCGAAAACGAAGGCGCTCGCCATCATGCCGAGCAGCAGCATGACGTACATCAGCCCCACGACCCGCGGCTGATCCTCCTCGCGCACGAGGTCGGTCGCGAGCGCGAGGCCGACCGTCTGCACCATGTGCAACCCCGCGCCGACGAGCAGGAAGGCGACCGCCGCCGCCGCCTGACCGATCCAGGGCGAAAGATCATGCGACTCGCCGAAGCCCGACAGCACCAGCAGCGCGAAGGGCATCACGGCGAATCCGCCGAATTGCAGCAGCGTGCCCTTCCAGATGTAGGGAACGCGCCGCCAGCCGAAGGCGGAGACGTGGTTGTCGGAGCGATGGCCGATCAGCGCGCGGAACGGCGCGAACAGCACCGGCAGCGCGATCATGATCGCGACCAGCGAGGCCGGGACGCCGAGCTCGACGATCATCACGCGGTTGAGCGTGCCGAGCATCAGCACCAGCGCCATGCCCACCGAGACCTGGAACAGCGACAGCCGCAGGAGCCGCGACAGCGGGACATCCTCGGTCGCGACGTCGGCGAAGGGCAGGAATCTCGGCCCGAGGCGCGCGACCTGGTCGAGAGCGAAGCGGCGAAGGTCTGACATGACGGCCCCGGCCGGTGTTCATGCAAGCGGCGAGGCGCGTCGCAACGCGCCCCGCCACGGGCGCAGCAGCGCGAGGCTCAAGCCTCGCTGGCGAGGTCCGAAGGCGTGGGCCGACGGGTCTCGCCCCATCTTCCGGCCCCTCACCCGCGCCGACACGGCGACGCGGGGCGGGCGGCGATCACTTCGCGAGCAACGACGCGACGGTCGGCCCGGTGTCGAACGGCGCCTGCGCCGTCGCGGCCGACGAGCCGAGATCGCGCCCGTTCACGAAGTCGGAATACCAGCTGGAGTGCAGCACGACGCCCACATGGACGAGGAGCGAGCCGACGGCCACGCCCGCGAGCAGCAGCGGAACGCCGACGGAGGGCTTCACGACGAGCCACATTTTCGCATTGTTCATTGTCTGTCTCCTCAGCCGAGCCACGGCGTCGAAGCGGCGGCGAGCAGGTGCGCGAAGAGAGCGATCGCACCGAACACGCGCGTGCCGTCGATGAGGTAGCTGTGAAGCTCTTCCGCTTCGGGAAGGGTGAGCCCGGTCGGCCACACCTTGCTGTCGTCGTCAGCCATGTCGAGTTCCTCCGTTACTGTTTCCTCGTCCGTGAACTGCGCACGGGACCAGCGCCCGCACCGCCGCTCGCAGCGTTCTCAGTCCTCTGCCGTCCATGCGCCGCGATCTGTCGGAGACGATCCTGCGCACTTGCGAATATTGTCAGATTTGCTTGACATTGTCAACTGTCAGTTTCTATTTACAGCCCAAACCGGTTTCGCAATGACGGGTTTTAACCCCTTGTCTGCGAAACACTCCCGCGGTTGCGGCGAAACTGTCCCCAGATTTCTCGCTTCCGGCGCCCCGCGCTGGCGCGCCCGCGCCGCCATTGTTTCGCCCAGAGCGCGAATCGAGATCGGCGCGGAGCCCGGTCATCGGCGCTCGCAGCGCCCCTCGACGCGGGCCGCCGTGACGCCTACCTGCCTGCGCATGGTCCAGTTCCTGATCGTCCTCGCCGGCGTCGCCATCCTCGCGCTCGCCAACTACCAGATCGGCCTCTCGCGGCTGCGGCGCACGCTGCGCGAGAAGGCGCGCCCGCTCGACGACCCGAAGCTCCAGGCGGCGGTGGCGCGCCTCGCTCAGGCCGCCGAAGTCCCCGACCTGCGCGCCGAGCTGTTCGAAATGCCCGTCGTGAACGGTCTCGCGACGCCGGACGGGCGCGTCTATCTCACCACGGCGCTCTTCGACAAATACCGCTTCGGCCTGCTGACGGTCGAGGAGGTCGCGAGCGTCGTCGCGCATGAGTTGGGCCATGTCGGGCTCGGCCACCACCAGCGCCGGCTGATCGACTGGACCGGCCAGAGCGTCGCGGCGCTCGCGCTGGGCGTGCTGCTCAACCGCTTCGTGCCGATCCTCGGCTTCTATGTCGCGAATTTCCTCGCCGGCCTGCTGATGGCGCGGCTGTCGCGGCGCGACGAGTTCGAGGCCGACCGCTATGCGACGGCGCTGATGCTGAAGGCGGGCTTCGGCCACCGCCCGCAGATCGAGATGTTCCGCAAGCTGGAGCGGATGGTCCCCGGCCCGAAACCCGCCGCGTGGCTCGCCAGCCACCCGCCGGTCGCCGAGCGCATCGCCGCCATCGAGGCCAATGTCGCGGCCTGGAGCGTCGAGCCGGGCGCCGCCTGATCAGCCCGCGCCCCGCCGCGCCTTGGCGAGCCGCGGCAGGCCCGCGGCCTTCAGCGCGCGCGCGAAATCGAGATCAGGGGCCGCCGCCGCCATCTCGTCGAGCACGGCGTCGAGCGCGCCGCCCGGCGTCCATTCCGCGCGCAGGAAGGCGTCGGGGTGCAGCCGCGCGAGGCGCCGCGCCCCGAGCGCGCGCAACGGAAAGTCGCGGATGTTCAGGGTCACGATCCCGTCCGCCCCGCCCGCCACCGCCGCCGCGAGCACATGCGCGTCGCCGGGATCGGGCAGGCGCTCCGGCGTCTGCACCGCCTCCCAGCCGGTCGCCTCGGCCTGCGGAAACCGCGCCCGCATCCGCGCGGCGACCGCCTCGGCCTCCATCGCCGCCGCCGGCCCCTGCTTGCGCTCGGCGGCCCGCCGCCATTCCTCGAGGATGCGCGCCGACCACAGCGGCGCGAAGCCCCCGGCCTCGGCGTAGCCCAGCAGCGCCCCGCGCATCAGCCGCGGATAGAGCGCGCAGGCGTCGAGCAGCAGCCTCACCCGTCGAGCCGCCAGAACAGCGCCTTGAGATAGCCCGTCTCCGGCAGCGCCAGATGGATCGGATGATCCGGCCCCGCGCCGCCGGAATGGATCAGCGCGCCGCGCCGCCCCGCAGCGGCGATCCCGCGCGCGCAGGCCGCGCCGAAGCTCTCCGCGTCCGCGGCATGGCTGCACGAGCACAGGCAGAGGAACCCGCCCTGCCGCACCAGCCGCGCCGCCAGACGCGCGGTCTTTTCATAGGCGCGCAGGCCAGCCTCCAGCGCCGCCCTGTTGGGCGCGAAGGCGGGCGGGTCGCAGATGACGAGGTCGAAGGAGGCGCCCTCCTCCCCCAGCGCCCGCAGCGTCTCGAAGGCCTGGCCCTGCCGCGTCGCGAAGCGGTCCGCGACGCCCATGCGCGCGGCGCCGGCGCGGGCGAGTTCCAGCGCAGGGGCGGAGCTGTCCACCGCCAGCGCCGATGCGGCGCCGCCCGCCAGCGCCGCCAGCGCGAAGCCGCCGACATGGCTGAACACGTCCAGCGCGTCCGCGCCCTTGGCGAGCCGCGCGGCGAAGGCGTGGTTGGGCCGCTGGTCGTAGAACAGGCCGGTCTTCTGCCCGCCGATGAGATCGGCGAGATAGATCGCCCCATTCATCCGCACCTCGACCGGCCCGTCGAGCGCCCCGCGCGCGAGCCGCGTCTCGCCTTCGAGCCCCTCGAGCGCCCGCGCGCGCGAGGCGGCGTTGACGACGACCACCCGCGGCGCCGCGACGGCGTCGAGCGCCTCCAGCAGGTCCGGGAGCAGCCGGTCGATCCAGGCGGCGTTCGGCTGGACGGCGAGCACGTCGCCGAAACGGTCGATCACGAGGCCCGGCAAGCCGTCGCCTTCGGCGTGGACGAGCCGGTAGAAGGGCGCGTCGTGCAGGCGCGCGCGCAGGGCGAGCGCGGCGCGCAGCTTCGCCGCGAGCCATGCCGCGTCGATCGACGCCCCGGGATCGGGGTCGAGCAGGCGCGCGGCGATGGTCGAATTCGGGTTGAAGGCGGCGGCGCCGAGCGGGACGCGGTCGGCGCTCTCCAGCGCGACGATCTCGCCGGGCGCGCGGGCCTTCGTCCGCCGGTCCATCGCGATCTCGTCGGCGTAGGCCCAGGGCGCGCCCTGGCCGAGGCGGCGCCCGCTCTTGGGCTTCAGCCGCACGACCGGGCGCGCCTCGACCGGCGGGGCGTCGGCGGGAGGTATGGCGTCGGTCATCATGCGAACTCCTCGGTTCGCCTGTGATAACCGGCGCCGCCGCCCGGCGAAAGCCGCGCTCAGGCGCTGCGGCGGGGCGCCGACCACCGACGCAGACGCAGGGCGACGCTGCGCCCGGCGCTTGCGAGCGCGTCCGTCGCGACGCCGAACGCCGCCGCCAGGGCCTGCGCACGCAGGCGGTGCGCCTGTGCGAGCAGCCGCTGCTGTTCAGCGAAGCTCGGCGTGGTGAAGCCCCCGTCCCGAAGGCGCGTCTGGGGTTCTGTCCGTTCCATCGTCGTCGTCCTCTCGCGTCGCGGCGGATCGCCGCATCTTTCGGACAACATGTGGCGCCGCATCGCAACATGCGGAACCCGGTATCGGCGCAGCGCCGTCATGCGCGCGCCGCAAGGCTCCGGTCGAGCATGCGATGTCAGATCTTCCTTCTTTGTTCTTTTTTCGTTGACGCGCTCGCCCCAAGGCGGAATGATGAGAACAGAACATGGACAAGGGAGTCGCCGATGACCTGCGAGGACTTCTGGACGCCGGCGCATGTCGCCGCAGCGCGCATCGCCGCCCGCGCCGCCGAAGCTGCGCTGCGGCGCGGGCTGCACCCCGAACGCGACCCGTTCGCGCTGTCGGCGCGCGAACTTGCCGACGATCCGGCGACCGCCCGACGACGCGAGGCCTTTCGCAGCGCACATGCGCGGGCGACGGCGCTGGCGGACGAGGCGGCGGCGGCCTGACGCGGCGCCGCGCGCGTTGCGCAGGCGCGCGCTGCGGCCTAGGTAGCGGAGCGATCAGGGATCGTTGGAGCGCGCCTCATGTCTTTCGCCGTCGTCGCCCTCGCCGCTGCGCTGCTGGTCGCGCTCTGGGTCGCGCGTCCTCTGGCGCTCGCGCGCCGCACCGCGAAGGTCCGCGCGGCGCATGACGAGCAGGTGTTCCGCGACCAGCTCGCCGAAATCGCGCGCGACCGCGAGCGGGGTCTGCTGAGCGCCGAAGACGCCGAGGGCGCGCGCATCGAGATCTCGCGCCGTCTGCTCGCCGCCGCCGCGGAGCGCGCCGCCACGCCCGACCATCAGCCGGCCCCGCGACTCGCGTCCTACGGGCTTGCGGCGGCGCTGCTCGTCGCCGCCCCGCTCGGCGGGTGGACGCTCTACGGCGCGCTCGGCGCTCCCGGTCTTCCCGATCAGCCGGCGGGCGCCGCGCAGGCCCGTCCGGGGCAGCAGGCCGCCGAGGCTGAACTCGCCCGACGCTTCGGCGCCCCGCCGGCGCCAGAGGGCTCCGACGAATTCGCGGCGAGCGTCGCGCAACTGGAGGCGCGGCTCGCCGGCCCCGACGCCGATCCGGAAGGTCTGCGCCTGCTCGCGCAGTCGCAGGCGCGCCTCGGTCGTCACGACGCGGCGTGGCGCAGTTGGGAGCGGCTGATCGACGGCGCGGCGGACGACGCGACGGCCGCGATGTTCAGCGCCAAGGCCGAGTCGATGATCCTCGCCGCGCAAGGCTACGTCTCGCCCGAGGCCGAGGACGCCCTGACGCAGGCTTTGCGCCGGGCGCCGGCGGACCCGGTCGCGCGGTTCTACATGGGCGCGGCGCTGGCGCAGACGTCGCAGACGCGCGCCGCCTTCGACATGTGGACCGGGCTGATCGCCGACAGCCCGGAAGGCGCGCCCTGGGTCGCGGCGACCCGCGCGCAGATCGAGGACCTCGCCCGCCGCCTCGGCCGTCCGATCCCGCCGATCCCGGCGCCGCGCGCGCCGACCGACGCCGAACTGCAGGCGATGACCGCCGACATGATCTCGCAGATCGAGCGCGCCGTCGAAGCTCAGGGCGCGCCGGCGGGCGAATGGCTGCAGCTCGTCCTCGCCTATGATCTGCTCGGCCAGCCCGACCTCGCCGAGACCGCGCTGACGCGCGCGCGCAGCGCGCTCGCGCCCCGCCCGGCGCAGAGCCGCCTCTTCGACGCCGCCCTCGCCGAAGCCCCGAGGGCGGCGGGGCCTGCGCCGCTGCGCGCGGCGATCGACTCGCTGGGCGCGACCGTCGCGGCGAGGCCCGACGCCGCAGCCGTCTGGTTGCGCCTCGTCGCGACCCATGCGGCGCTCGGCCGGTTCGACGCCGCCCGCGACGCGGCCTTCGCCGCGCGGGACGCGATGGCCGGCGCCCCGGAGGCGCTCGCCGATTTCAGCGTCGCCATCGGCGGCCCGCTCGACGTCCCGAGCGCGGCCGGTCCCGGCCCTGACGCGGACGCCATGGCCGCCGCCGCCGAGATGACGCCCGAGGAGCGCGCCGAGATGGTGCGCGGCATGGTCGAGGGCCTGCGCGAACGCCTCTTCGCGGATGGCGGCGCGCCCGAAGACTGGGCGCGGCTCATCCAGGCCTATGGCGTGATCGGCGACGCCGACGCCGCGACCGAGGCGTTCCGGCGCGCCCGCGACGCCTTCGCCGACGACCCGCTGACCGTATCGGCGCTTGCGGAGCGCGCCGTTCTGGCGGGCGCGAGCATCGAGTGACGCTGTTCGGCGAGGATGTCCTGGCCCTCGACGCGGCGACGCCGGCGGGCGCGTCGCTGATCGGCGTCGATCTGGGAACCCGCACCATCGGGCTCGCCGTGTCGGATGCGCGGCGCTGCATCGCGTCGCCCTTGCTGACGCTGGCGCGCGGCAAGTTCACCGCCGACGTCGCCCGGATGGCCGAGATCGCGCAGGCGCGCGGGGCCGCCGGCTATGTCGTCGGACTCCCGCGCAACATGGACGGTTCCGAAGGGCCGCGCGCCCAGGCGAGCCGCGCCTTCGCCCGGCGGCTCGCGCAGGTGCTCGACGTTCCCGTCGCGCTCTGGGACGAACGCCTGTCCACCTGCGCCGTCGAGCGCACGCTCATCGCCGCCGACGCGTCGCGCAAACGCCGCGCCGAACTCGTGGACAAGATGGCCGCCGCTTATATCTTGCAAGGCGCGCTCGACCGGATCGGCTGGGCGGCGCGGGCGAAGGACGACGAACGCGGATGAGCGCATCGAGCGAAGGCGGCGCGGCGATCGAGTCGCCCTGCGTGAACATCTGCGTGATCCATCCCGGCGCCGGCCTGTGCGTCGGCTGCCTGCGCACCGGCGACGAGATCGCCCGTTGGGGTGCGATGTCGCCGCAGGCGCGCCGCGCTCTGATGGCGGCCCTACCCGCCCGCGCCGCCCTGCTCGACGCCGCGGGACCGCCGCCGCCGCCCCGCAGCCGCGGCTGAACGCGCGTCAGAACTCCTCGACATGCAGGACGCCCGGCGCAGCCCGCAGCGCGCCGCGCATTTCGGGCGTCAGCGTCCACTCGCCGGGCAGCGCCAGAGCGATCTCGGCCGCCAGCGCAGGCTCCCCGAACACGATCTCGACGGGTCCGCCGCGCCGTTTTCCCGGCTGCGCCCGCGCGTCGTCGAGGCGCGCGCGCAGCGCCTCCAGCGCGGCGACGTCGGCGACATGCACCCGCAGCCCGGCCGTCGCCGCATCGGCCGCCACGTCCTCGACCGCCGCCACGCCCTTGCACAACAGCTTCAGCTGGTCGCCGTCGCTCTCCGCCTCGACCGTCAGCACCACATTGCGCCCCGGCTCCAGCAGGGCGCGCGCCTGCGCCAGCGTTTCGGCGAACACCGTCACCTCGTAGAGCGCGCCGGGATCGGACAGCTCGACGAAGGCGTAGCGCGCGCCGCGCGCGGATTTCCGCTCCTGCCGCTTCATCACCGAGCCGGCGATGCGCGCGGCCCCGCCGCGCCGCCGCGCCAGATCGGCGTAAAGCTCGACCCGCTTGCGCCGCAACGCCCCCATCCACGCGTCGAGCGGGTGGCCCGACAGATAGAAGCCGACCGCGGCATGCTCCTCGCGCAGCCGCTCCGTGGGCGTCCATGGATCGGGCTGGGCCAGGCGCGGCGCCGGCAGCTCCGCCCCGCCGCCGAACAGCGAGGACTGGCCGGACCCCGCCTCCGCGCGCAGCGCGGTCGAATGCGCGATCATACGGTCGGCGTTCTCGACGACGCGGCGGCGGTCGGGGTCGAGCGCGTCGAATGCGCCCGCGCGCGCCAGCATCTCCAGCGCCCGCTTGCCGATGCGCCGCAGTTCGACCCGCCGGGCGAACTCGAACAGGTCCGCGAACGGCCCGCCCTCCGCCCGCGCCTGCTCGACGAGCCGCATCGCCTCCGGCCCCACCCCCTTGAGCGCGCCGAGCGCGTAGAGGATGCGCCCTTCGCGCACGGCGAAGAGCGCCGAGGACCGGTTGACGCAGGGCGGCGCGATCTCGATGCCGAGCCGCGCCGCCTCGCGCCGATAGACCGCGAGCTTGTCGGTCAGGTGAAGGTCGCAGTTCATGACCGCCGCCATGAACTCGACCGGATGATTGGCCTTGAGCCACGCCGTCTGGTAGCTGACCACCGCATAGGCGGCCGCGTGGCTCTTGTTGAAACCGTAGTTGGCGAACTTGTTCAGAAGTTCAAAGACTTCCTCGGCTTTCTTCGCGTCGACCCCGTTGCCCGCCGCGCCGTCGAGGAACAATGGGCGCTGCGCGTCCATCTCGGCCTGGACCTTCTTGCCCATGGCGCGCCGAAGCAGATCGGCGCCGCCGAGGCTGTAGCCCGCCATCCGGCGGGCGATCTCCATCACCTGCTCCTGATAGACGATGATGCCCTGGGTCTCGTCGAGGATCGGGTCGATCAGCGGGTGGATCGAGGCGCGTTTCTCGCGTCCGTTCTTGACGTTGCAGAATTTCGGGATGTTCTCCATCGGGCCGGGGCGGTAGAGCGCCACCAGCGCCACGATGTCCTCGATGCAGGTCGGCTGGAGCTGGCGCAGCGCGTCGCGCATGCCCGAACTCTCCACCTGGAAGACCGCGACCGTGTCGGCACGGCCGTAGAGCGCGTAGGTCGCCGGGTCGTCGAGCGGGATGCGGTCGATGTCGACCTCGACGCCGCGCGCGTTCAGCAGGTCGAGCGCGTTGCGGATCACCGTCAGGGTCTTCAGCCCGAGGAAGTCGAACTTCACCAGCCCCGCCTGCTCGACCCACTTCATGTTGAACTGGGTCGCCGGCATCTCCGCGCGCGGGTCGCGGTAGAGGGCGACCAATTCCTGCAAGGGCCGGTCGCCGATCACCACGCCGGCGGCATGGGTGGAGGCGTTGCGCAGCAGACCCTCGACCTGCTCGGCGATGTCGAGCAACTCGCCCACGGCGGGCTCCTGCGCGGCGGCCTCCGCGAGCCGCGGCTCCTCCGTGCGCGCGCGCTTCACCGAGACCGGCTTGACGCCTTCGACCGGGATCATCTTGGCGAGCCGGTCGACCTGGCCGTAGGGCATCTGCAGCACGCGCCCCACATCGCGCACCGCGGCCTTGGAGAGCATCGCGCCGAAAGTGATGATCTGCGCGACGCGGTCGGCCCCGTAGCGGCGCTGGACGTAGCCGATCACCTCCTCGCGCCGGTCCATGCAGAAATCGATGTCGAAATCCGGCATCGACACGCGGTCCGGGTTCAGAAACCGCTCGAATAGAAGGCCGTAACGCAATGGATCGAGATCGGTGATCGTCAGCGCCCACGCCACCAGCGATCCCGCGCCCGAGCCGCGCCCCGGCCCGACCGGAATGCCCTGCGCCTTCGCCCATTTGATGAAGTCGGCGACGATCAGGAAATAGCCGTCGAAGCCCATCTGCGCGATCACGCCCAGTTCGTAGTCGAGCCGCGCGACATAAGTCTCGACCGGCGCCGACGGCGGATGCGCGGCGAGGCGCGCCGCGAGCCCTTCGGCGGCCTGGCGGCGCAGCTCCTCCACTTCGTTCTCGGCGAAGCGCGGCAGGATCGGGGCGCGGGTGCGCGGGCGGAAGGCGCAGCGGCGCGCGATCTCGACCGTGCGCTCCAGCGCCTCGGGCAGGTCGGCGAAGCGTTCGGCCATGGCGGAGGCCGGCTTGAACCAGTGCTCCGGCGTCAGGCGGCGACGGTCGGGTTGCGAGACGTAGGCGCCCTCGCCGATGCAGAGGAAGGCGTCATGGGCGGCGAAGAACTCCGGCTTCGGGAAATGCGCGTCGTTGGTCGCGACGAGCGGCAGGTCGCGGGCGTAGGCGGCGGCGACGAACCAGGGTTCGGTCGTCTCCTCGGCGTCGTCGCGCAGGCGCGGGGCGGTCCCGTGGCGCTGAATCTCGACATAGAGGCGGTCGCGGAAGGTCGCGGCGAGCCGGTCGAGCAGCGCGTCGGCGGCGTCGGCGCGGCCCGCGCGCACGAGGCGGCCGAGCGGGCCGTCGGCGCCGCCGCTCATGCAGATCAGCCCCTCCGCATGGGCGGCGAGCGCGTCGAGGCCCACGCAGCGCATCCCCTCGCCTGCGTCGAGAAAGGCCTGAGACGACAGCGCCATGAGGTTGAGATACCCCGCTTCGGTCTGCGCCAGCAGCGCGATCTCGGCGGGCGGCGGCGGGCGCTCGCCGGGGCGGTCGGGTTCGGCGTAGGCCAGCGCGAGCGAACAGCCGACGATGGGCTGCACGCCGGCCTTGGCCAGCGTCTCCGAGAACTCCAGCGCGCCGAACAGCGCGTTGGCGTCGGTCAGCGCGACGGCGGGGGTTCCCGCCTCCGCGCAGAGGGCGGGCGCCGCCTTGAGCGGGATGGCCCCCTGCGCGACCGAATAGACCGAGCGCATGCGCAGATGGACGAAGGCGGGCTCGGTCATGAGGGAGACTCCGGCGGCGGGACGCGCCGCGCTTCACGCGGTGGAGTAGAAGAATCGCTCCTCGACGATCTTCCCGTCGCGCACCGTATACAAGCCGATCTCGTCCATCTGCATGCGCGCGCCGCCCTTCGGCGTCACATCCATCCAGAAGCGCAGCGCGAACTGGTCGCCATGCGGCCACGGCCCGTCGACCCGCGTGCCGTGCACCTCGTGGTTCTCCGCCCACCATTCGCCCTTGGCGCGCACCGCCGCGGCGCCCTCGGCCCGACCGAACCCGTCGCCCTGCGCCGCCTCGAGGCTGACGACGTCCGGCGCCCAGAAGCGGTCTCCCGCCTCCTCGTGCTTGCCTTCTGCGCAGAGCGCGGCGAACGCCTGCGCAACCTCCCATGTCGTCACGGCGAGCCCTCCCGAGTTCGGAAATGTTCTTGTTTTGATCATGCCTGATTCGCCCTCCCCGCGCAATGCTGGCGGCTTGCGAAAACCGCGCGCCCGCGCGAAGCTGCGCGCCATGGGCTACGCGGCGGTGATGGATCAGGGCGTCTACGATCTGGTGGAGCGCGCCAACACGGCGCGCACCGGGGGCATGGCCGACGCCGACGCGCTCGCGGCCGAGGCGGTCTGCCGCGACGTGTTCGGTTCGGAGACCCGCGTCGCCGTCTATGGCGCGCTCGCGCCCGGCGAAGCCAAGCATTACATGCTCGTGCCGATCCGCGGCGTCTGGACGCCGGGCTTCGTGCGGGGGCGACTCGAGGGCGGGCCGTTCTCCGCCGTGCTCGGCATGAAGGGCATCCGGCTGGAGGGCGGCGCCGAGCGCGTGCCCGTCCATGTGCTGCAATCGGCGATGCTCGGCGGCATGTGGAGCACGCTCGACATCTTCAAGGCCGGCGGCTTCGCCCGGCTGCTCACCCCGGTCGAGAACAGCGACGGCGTCTCGGCGGTGGCCAACATCTTCGCCCTCACCGACTGACCCCTCCTCCGACGCCGCCGATCCTTCCCGGAGCCTTCCCGCATGACCGACGCCGAACGCCTCGACTTCGCCGATCCGATGCAGCGCCCCCGCTTCACCGGGCTCGCCACCTTCTTCCGCCTTCCTTACGTCGAGGCGGTCGAGGGCGCAGGGCTGGAGATCGGCGTCTGCGGCGTCCCCTTCGACGGCGGCGTGACCAACCGCCCCGGCGCGCGCCACGGCCCGCGCGAAGTGCGCAACCAGTCGAGCCTGATCCGGCGCGTCAATCAGGCGACAGGCGCCGCGCCCTTCGCCGCCGCCCGCATCGCCGATGTCGGCGACGCCTGGGTGCGCCGGCCCTACGAACTCGAAGCCGCCCATGCCGAGATCGAGGCCTTCTTCGCCCGGCTGCACGGCGCCGGAATCCGCCCGCTCTCCTGCGGCGGCGACCATTCGATGAGCCTGCCGATCCTGCGCGCCATCGCCCGCGAGCGCCCGCTGGGAATGATCCACATCGACGCCCATTGCGACACGGGCGACAATTACATGGGCTCGCGCTTCCATCACGGCGCGCCCTTCAAGGTCGCGGTCGACGAGGGCCTGCTCGACCCCAAGCGCGTCGCGCAGATCGGCATCCGCGGCTCGCTCTACGACCGCGAGATGTGGAAGTTCAGCACGGACAGCGGCATGCGCGTGATGCTGATCGAGGAGGTCGAAGCGCGCGGCTGGCGCGCCTGCATGGAGGAGGCGCTGGCGCTCGTCGGCGACGATCCGATCTACGTCTCCTTCGACATCGACAGCCTCGACCCCGCCTTCGCGCCCGGCACCGGCACGCCCGAGGCGGGCGGGCTGACCATGCGCGAGGCGCAGGGCATGGTGCGGATGCTCGCGGGCAGGCGGATCGCGGGGGCCGACATGGTGGAGGTCTCGCCGCCCTTCGACATGGGCGGGATCACGGCGATCAACGGCGCGACGATCATGTTCGAGCTGCTCTGCGTCATGGCGCAGGGCTGAGGCGCAGGGCTGGGGCGCCGCTCAGACCACCTCGACCCGCAGCGCGCCGACGCCCTCCACCGCCCCCTCCAGCACGTCGCCGCGCGCGACCGGGCCGACGCCCGCGGGCGTGCCGGTCAGGATCACGTCTCCAGCGGCGAGGCGGAAGAAGCGCGACAGTTCCGCGATGATCTCGGGCGTCTTCCAGATCATCTGGTCGAGGTCGCCCTGCTGGCGCAGTTCGCCGTTCACGTGAAGGGTCACCGCGCCCCGCTCCGGATGCCCGACCGCCTCGGCGGAGATCAGCGGCGAGACGGGCGCGGAGCCCTCGAACGCCTTCCCCACTTCCCAGGGTCTCCCGAGCTTCTTCGCCTCGCCCTGCAAGTCGCGCCGGGTCATGTCGAGCGCGACGCCGTAGCCCCAGACATGGGCGAGCGCGTCCCGCGCCGCGATGTCCCGCCCGCCGGAGCGCAGGGCGACGGCGAGTTCGATCTCGTGATGCACGTCGGCGGTCATCGGCGGATAGGCGAAGCGGCCTGACGGGTCGAGGTCGTCGGGGTTCTTCTGGAAGAAGAAGGGCGGCTCGCGGTCGGGGTCGTGGCCCATCTCGACGGCGTGGGCGGCGTAGTTGCGGCCGACGCAATAGACCCGGCGCACCGGGAACAGCGCCGCAGAGCCGACCACCGGCAGGGCGACGCGCGGAGACGGGGAGACGACGAACTCGGTCATGCGGGCGCTCCGGACAAGGCGCGACTCACGACGCGCGCCAGTCCGCGAGCATGGCGTCCACTTCCGCCGCGTCCAGCCCCGCCTCGATCAGCACGTCGCGCGTCTCCTGTCCGAGCACCGGCGCGGGCCGCGTCACGGCGCCGGGCGTGGCCGAGAACTTGACCGGCAGGCCAATGGTCTCCACGGGCCCCGCGACCGGGTGGTCGAGCGCCACGACCATCTCGCGCGCGCGTGTCTGGGGGTCTGCGTGCATCTGGCGGATGTCGAGCACCGGCCCCGCCGGCACGCCGCCCGCCTCGCAGGCCGCGAGCCATTCCGCAGTCGGGCGCGTGCGGAAATGCGGCGTCAGCGCCGCCTCGAGCGCGTCGAGATGCGCCATGCGGTCGGCGTTCGCCTTGAAGCGCGGATCGGCGAGCAACTCGCCCGCGTCGAGAATGGCGCACAGCCGCTCCCAGTTGCGCTGGTTGGCGGCGCCCACGGTGATCCAGCCGTCCGCCGTCTGGAACGCCTGATAGGGCGCGTTGAGCGGATGGGCCGAGCCCATCGGCCCCGGCGCCCGCCCGGTCGCGAAGGCGATGGCCGACTGCCAGTAGGTCTGCGTGATCGCCGCCTCGAAGAGCGACGTGTCCACCCGCTGCCCCTCGCCAGACTTGAGCCGGTGGACATAGGCCGCGAGCGCCCCCATCGCGGCCAGTATCCCTGCGGTGATGTCGGAGACCGGCGCGCCGACTTTCACCGGCGGGCGGCCATGCCCCTCGCCGGTGATCGACATCAGCCCCGACATGCCTTGCGCGATCAGGTCGAAGCCGCCGCGCGCCGCATAGGGCCCGGTCCGCCCGAAGCCCGACACCTCCACATAGACGAGCCCGGGATTGCGCTTGCGCAGCGTCTCGTAGCCGAGGCCGAGCTTCTCCATCGTCCCCTGACGGTAGTTCTCGATCAGGATGTCGGCCCCGTCGATCAGCCGCCCCAGCGCCTCGCGCCCGCGCGGATCCTTCAGGTCGAGCATCACGCCGCGCTTGTTGCGGTTCATCATCATGAAGGCGGCGCTCTCGCCGTTCACCTTCGGCGGGACCATCCGGCGCGTGTCGTCGCCCTCGGGTTTCTCGACCTTGATCACCTCGGCGCCCATGTCGGCGAGCATCAGCCCGCAGACCGGCCCCGCCATGATGTGCGCGAGTTCGATCACACGCGCGCCTGCGAGCGGCCCGCTCATCGCCCGCTCCAGTTCGGCGCGCGCTTGCCGAGAAACGCCTCCATGCCCTCGCGGAAATCCTGCGACATGTAGCACAGCGCGACGAGGTCGTGATCGTCCACCGCGCCGGCGCCCTCGGCCAGCCGCCGCATCGCCTCCTTGGTGGCGCGCAGCGTCAGCGGCGCATGGCCGGCGATCTGGGCGGCGATCTCCTCGGCGCGGGCGAGCGGATCGGCTGCGATCTCGCTGACGAGGCCGATCGACAGCGCCTCCTCCGCACCGAGCAGACGCGCGGTGAAGATCATCTCCTTCACCCGCCCCGGCCCCATCAGCGCCGACAGCCGCCGCAGATTGGCCGCCGACAGGCAGTTGCCCAGCGTGCGCGCGATGGGGAAGCCGAATTTCAGCGCCCCGTCCGACACGCGGATGTCGCAGCAGGCGGCGATCCCCGCCCCGCCCCCGGTGCAGGCGCCGGTGATCGCGGCGATCACCGGAACAGGGCAGCGCTCCACCGCGCTCAGCACCGCGTCCATCTTCGCCTCATAGGCCCAGGCGTCCTCGGGCGTCGCGAAGGCGCGGAACTGGGTCATGTCGGTGCCCGCCGCGAAGGCCTTGCCGCCCGCGCCCGACACGATCACCGCCCGCACCGGACCGCCGGGCGCGACGCCCGCGCAGGCGTCGCGCAACCCCTCATACATTGCGAAGGTCAGCGCGTTGCGCGCCTGCGGACGGTTGAAACTCACCCGCAGGACGCCCCCCGCCTCAGTTACGATCAGATCCTCGCTCATGGCCTCACCGGTAGAAATATTCGACGAGGAACATCGGCACCGCCTCGACGTAAGTCGACAGGAGCAGCACGAACAGCAGCACCGCGATGAAGGGCAGGTTGACCTTCGACGTCTCCCAGATGTTGGCCTTGGCGATGGAGCACGCGGTGATCAGCACGCTGGCCACGGGCGGCGTCTGCTGGCCGATGGCGAGGTTGAGCGTCACGATCAGCCCGAAATGCACCGGGTCGATGCCGACCGTCTCGATCAGCGGGATCACGATGGGCACGACGAGGATGATCGCCGCCGCCGAATGCAGGAAGAACCCGATGATCAGGAAGAACACGTTCAGGATCAGCAGGATCAGCCATTTCGAGTCGGTCAGCGAGGTCAGCGCCACCGCCAGCTCCTGCGGCACTTGCGTGCGGGTGAGAAAGCCCCCCATCAGCACCGAGGCCGCCACCAGCAGCATCACCACCGCCGTCTGCATCGCCCCGTCGAGCAGCGCGACGCGGAACGCCTTGAAGTCGGTCTCGCGATACCACAGCCCGACGAGGATCGAGGCGAGCACGGCCAGCCCCGCCGCTTCCGTCGCCGTCACCCAGCCGCCGAAGATGCCGCCGAGGATGATCACCGGCAGCGCGAAGGTCGGCAGAGCCTCCACGAAGGTCGCGCGCACGCGGCGCAGGTTGAACGCCTCCTCGACCGGCAGGTCGTAGCGCACGGCGAAGGCGTAGGCGACCGCCATCAGCCCCGCCGCCCCGATCAGGCCGGGGACGACGCCCGCGACGAACAGCTGCTCGATCGAGGCGCCCGCCGACACGCCGTAGAGGATCATCGGGATCGACGGCGGGATGATGATCGCGAGCGAGGCCGAGGAGGAGGTGATCGCCGCCGAGAAGGGCGCGGAGTAGCCGCGCTTCTTCATCTCGGGGATCATCACCGTGCCCATCGCGGCGACGTCCGCCACCGCCGAGCCCGAGATCTCGGCGAAGAACAGCGACACGCCGACATTGACCATCGCAAGGCCGCCGCGCACGAAGCCGATCAGGGCAGAGACGAACTCGATCAGCCGGCGCGTGATGCCGGCGGCGTTCATGATCGCCCCCG